>CAIUHB010000130.1 GCA_903898855.1 uncultured Actinomycetes bacterium
CAGACTCCCACCAAATTAGTTACCCAATCGCGGCCATACCCAGGAAAACCTAAAAATACTTTTGCGGGATCCATCACCGAGACCGCGTAGCTCACTGCATTATCTACCCAGGAGATAGGACCAATCGGTCCCGGTGAATCGACGCTGTAGTCATAACCCATGATGCGTAAGCGATCAATGTACGGGCCAACATCGCTCCATGAATAAACCCAATAGCCTTTCTTGCCAGAGGCTGGATTAAAGAGGAGCGGAGTATCAATTGCTAATAATTTATTACTTCCGTGGAGTGATGCCGAGAGTTCTTTAATAAAGGCAACCCAGGCGACTGCTGTTGTGGGCCAGGAAGCCGACCCATCGTTATAGGCAAACTTTTCAAAGTCGAGATCGATTCCATCAAATCTTTTGGCGATAACTAAATTAGTAATGGTTTTTACAAGTGCAGTTCGCTTGGTGGGGTTAGCCAGAATTGCCGCCAAAGTTCCACTTGGACTTACATCATTAATGGTGGGAATTATGGTCAAGCCCGCCCTGCGCATCTGACCAAGTGGATCTGCAATGAGGACTGTGCGGGAATCTGTTACGCGAGTAAAAGTATCTTCCATGGGGAAGGAAGGATTGGCCAAGGTGTAGTTATCAACGATGGTCTTCTCATCCTTCACTGAAAACCAAAATGGTGAAACATCAGAGAGAAGTGAGGCGTTGGATATCGCCGATGGCAGTGATAACTTGATGTTGTAATAAGGAACCCAGCCACTGAGGACTTTGCGAACAGAGCCATCTTGAACCGCGCTGGCGCTAGCGGATGGGAGCACGGCCGAGAGAAGTGAAGCGACCACGAGCGCAGCGGCGAGCGCGTTAATTCGTGGGGATTTCACCCCTTTATTATTCCTTTTTTAGACCGTCATAAATTGATTTGCAGGTGGGGCAGATGGGAAATTTTTCTGGATCCCGAGAGGGCACCCACTTCTTCCCGCATAGCGCCTTAACTGGCTTGCCGGTGACGGCAGATTCCAGAATCTTCTCCTTCTTCACATAATGTGCGAAGCGTTCGTGATCCCCATCTTCATGCGCATGGCGAATATCTTCTTCGCTCTCGTTCTTAGAACGCGTGATGGTATCTAGGAAGCCCACGTGGAAATTCTACTCAAGAAACCCGTACCATTACCCAATGAAAGACCTCCTTCGCACCGAACATTTAAGCCGAGCAGATGTCGAACTACTGCTGGGAACTGCTGCGAAATTTGCTGAGGATCCCTTCCTAGCTAACACCACTCTGGCCAATCAGACCGTTGGCATTTTCATGACCAAGCCATCTACTCGTACTCGCCTTGCATCTGAGACAGCCGTTGCACATTTGGGCGGAACTCCGGTATTTCTCCGGGGCGATGATCTACAACTGGGCCGCGGCGAGACGATCTCTGACACTGCGCGCATAATGAGCGGATTTCTCTCAGCGTTAATCGTTAGAACATTTGCCCAGAGTGATGTCGATCAGCTCGGTCAGCACTCCACCATTCCAGTTATTAACGCGCTTACCGATGATGATCATCCAACTCAGTTACTCGCTGATTGGATCACCATCCGTGAGAAATTTGGAAGCGATATCAGCGGTCGTAAATTTACTTACATTGGCGATGGCAACAATATGGCGCACGCCTGGTTGATCATGGGCGCAATTCTTGGTGCACATGTTGTGGCAGCAACGCCGGAGGGAAAATGGGCTCCAGATGCAGCAGCTGTTGCTACCGCTAAGAAAATTGCCGAAAAATCTGGCGCAAAGATCGAAGTTGTGCACGATGCTAAGGCCGGTGCCGAAGGCGCTAGCGTTCTGTACACCGATGTTTGGATGTCGATGGGCGACCCAGAGAGCGAGCGCGCTGAGAAGTTGAAGGCGCTCTCACCATTTGCCGTAACTCCAGAACTAATGAAGCTAACAAGTTCTGATTCAATCTTTATGCATTGCCTACCCGCTCACCGTGGCGAAGAGGTAAGTGCCGAAGTAATCGATGGCCCGGCTTCAGTGATTTGGCGTGAGGCCTTCCATCGCCGCACCACGATCCAGGCGATTTTGTATCACTTGGTTCGCGGAGAGCTCGAGGGCTCAGCAATCGTCCAGTAAGTGAGACGAAGTAGAACTCTTACGCTGAAAAGGTTCCCTGCCTCACAGCGAAAAATTGCGGACAGCGCCAGATCCGAGGGCTAAAGTTTTCCCATGCGTATAGCCGTTGCTAAAGAAATCAGAGCAGGTGAGAAGCGCGTGGCGCTTGTCCCCGACATTATCTCCAAGCTAACTAAAGCAGGATTAGACGTTGTCATTGAAGCTGGCGCAGGTGTTGCTGCCGGTTTTGATGATGCGCAATTCGCTGCCGCAGGGGCACAAGTAAAGAGCGGAAACGTGATTAGCGATGCCGATATCGTCGCATCAGTTACCAGTCTTACTCCAGAACAGATGAAGTCGCTGAAAAAGGGCGCCATCACCATCTCTTTCTTATCGCCAACTACCGCCGTTGATTCCATCGAGGCTGCTGCAAGCGCTGGCGTCACAGCGATCTCGCTCGAACTCGTCCCCCGCATTTCGCGCGCACAATCAATGGACGCGCTTACCTCGCAAGCGCTCTGTGCTGGATATAAGGCAACACTTGTTGGCGCCGAACTCTCCCCTCGCTTCTTCCCACTCTTGATGACTGCAGCTGGAACAGTTACTCCGGCAAATGTTGTAGTTCTTGGAGCCGGTGTTGCTGGTTTGCAAGCAATCGCAACTGCAAAGCGACTTGGCGCAGTTGTAAGTGCCTACGATGTTCGTCCATCTTCTGCTGATGAAGTGAAGTCCATGGGCGCAAAATTTATTACCTTGGAATTGGAAGCGTTGGAAGGTAGCGGTGGTTATGCCCGCGAGATGACCGAAGAGCGCGCTGCCAAGCAACGCGAACTTCTTACACCTTATATATCTGCAGCCGATGTTTTGATTACCACCGCCGCAGTTCCTGGTCGCCCAGCTCCTCGTTTGGTTACCGCTGAAATGGTGGCGACCATGAAGGAGGGTTCAGTTGTTGTCGATCTCGCATCAGAAACCGGCGGCAATGTTGAAGGCACCAAGCCTGGTGAAGTTATTAAGAGCGCTAATGGCGTTGTGATGTGGGGCGGCAAAGATGTTCCCAGCCAACTTCCGTATCACGCATCCATGCTCTTCTCTCGAAATGTAGTCAACCTCTTGCTCTTGATGACCAAGAGCGTCGATGGCAAACCAACAGGTGATGTCATTCCTGACTTCACTGATGAAATTATCGATGCCGCAACAGTGACCCACAATGGCTCACGACGTACACCAGAAGGAGCCAAGAAGTGAGTTCAATCGTAATTCTCACCATCTTCGTACTCTCGGTCTTCATTGGCTTTGAAGTTGTTTCGAAGGTCTCAACTACTTTGCACACACCACTGATGTCTGGTGCCAACGCTATTCACGGAATCATTCTCTTCGGCGCAATCATGGTCGCCGATAAGAGCACCACAGCTCTTACTACTTCGCTCTCCATCGCCGCCATCGTATTGGCGACAGTAAATATGGTCGGTGGATTTGTGGTGACTGATCGAATGCTCGAGATGTTTAAAGGAAAGGGCGGTAAGAAGTAATGAACGCTAACCTTTACGCACTCATTGGACTCGCAGTCGCGGTCTGCTTCATCATGGCGCTTAAGGGACTTTCTGCGCCAAAGACAGCTCGTCGCGGAAATCTCATCGGCGCCGCCGGTGCCACCATTGCTACCCTCTCAGTCTTCTTCGGCCCAGGGGTGCAGCACCACAACACTATTTTGATTATTGCTGCCGTTGCATTTGGCGTAGTTGTTGGCGTACCAGCAGCTCGCAAAGTGCAGATGACGCAAATGCCACAACTCGTTGCACTCTTTAACGGTGTCGGTGGCGGCGCAGCCGCACTCGTTTCTATTGTGGAGTACCTCTCCCCTCACGAGAAGAGCACCGCGGCCACTATCGCAACTGTCTTCACAGTTGTCGTCGGTTCGGTCTCATTCTCCGGTTCAGTCATTACCTTCTTGAAGTTGCAAGAGATTATGACTACCCGTCCGGTTGTATTTCCCGGCGGACGATTCGTTATTGCAGCAACGCTGATCGGAACTCTCGGAACTGCAGTATGGGTAGTTCACTCTGGTGGTAATACTCCGCTACTCATCCTTGGATTGCTCTCACTTCTCTTCGGCGTTCTCTTCGTGCTTCCAGTCGGCGGCGCAGATGTTCCGATTGTGATCTCACTGCTCAACGCATTTACTGGTCTGACAGTTGCAGCAGGTGGATATGTTCTTAACTCCACACTGCTCATTGTTGCCGGAACTCTCGTTGGCGCATCTGGAACAATTCTGACTCGCTTAATGGCAGCTGCTATGGGTCGCTCGCTATTTGGCACGCTATTCGGCGCCTTCACCGCAAAGCCACAAGATGTGGCAGCAGCTGGTGAAGCTCGACCAGTGAAATCTGGTTCACCAGATGACGTTGCTATCTTGCTCAACTACGCCCAACGCGTCGTTATTGTTCCTGGCTTCGGATTAGCCGTCGCTCAGGCACAACACACAGTTCGCGAACTTGCTGATCTCTTATCTGCCAAGGGCGTGGATGTGGCTTATGGAATTCACCCGGTTGCCGGTCGTATGCCTGGACATATGAATGTCTTGCTCGCTGAAGCCAATGTTCCTTACGAACAACTCGTTGAGATGGAAGAAGTTAACCCAACCTTCCCACAAACCGATGTTGTGCTCGTGGTTGGCGCTAATGACGTTGTGAACCCAGCAGCCAAGACAACTCCTGGCTGTCCAATCTATGGCATGCCTATTTTGGATGTAGCCCAAGCCGGAAATGTCATCTTCCTCAAGCGCTCTATGCGTCCAGGTTTTGCTGGCATCGAGAATGAACTTTTGTATGATGCAAAGACAACGCTGCTCTTTGGTGATGCAAAGGAATCACTCACCAAAGTGGTTAACTCGCTAAAAGCGCTTTAATCCTCGATAACTTCTTTAGGGGCTCCATGGACGCCTCGCACATCTTCGTGATCTGCGGGAATTGTTCCAAGGAGCCCTTTTTGGAAATCTTCAAAAGCTTGTAGGACTTCAGCCTTGGTGTTCATAACAAATGGCCCCATCCAGGCGACCGATTCGCGAATAGGTGCACCACCAAGAATCAATATCTCCATCTCTGGTGAACGTGATTCTTGAATCTGATCTGCGCGCACAACTAACTCATCACCATCGTGCATAACGGTGAGCTGTCCGGTCTTCACTGGTTGGCGACCTTCGCCCACACTTCCATGACCGGAAAGTGTGTAGATAAGAGCGTTGTAATCCTTCTTCCATGGCAAGCGAAGTTCGGCGCCTGGTTGCAGAGTTGCGTGAACCATATCGATAGGAGTTTGGGTTGAACCTGGGCCTTGATGCCCCGCAACATCACCTGCGATAACTCGAAGTAGCGCTCCACCATCATGTGAAGCAAGGAGCGCGACATCTTTTGCGCGAAGATCTTGATAAGCCGGCTTCGACCATTTCTTGGCAGCAGGCAGATTTACCCAGAGTTGGAAGCCATGAAATAGTCCACCGCTCATTACTAAATGCTCTGGTGGAGTTTCGATATGAAGAATTCCCGCACCGGCAGTCATCCATTGGGTATCGCCATTGGTAATTGTTCCGCCGCCGCCGTGGTTATCGCGGTGATCAAAGATGCCATCAATGATGTATGTAACTGTTTCAAAACCACGATGTGGGTGCCAAGGAGTTCCTTTTGGTTCGCCCGGTGCGTACTCAACTTCACCCATTTGATCGAGGTGAATGAAGGGATCGAGGTCAGCTAAATCAACGCCAGCAAAAGCGCGACGAACCGGAAAACCTTCGCCTTCAAATGCAGATGGCGCAGTAGTAACGCTCTTTATGCTTCTAGCTTTCGCACCGGGCGTTGGAAGTACGCGTGGAAGAACGGTGATATCAGAAACGGTTACTGCTGGCACAAAGGGCTCCTTTAATTTGGCTCAGTTCTGATTATAGAACCAATACCTCAAATCCCTTATTCCCAAATTAATGGGTGACGTAATCCCGAAGCGCACGACGTTCGTCATCGAGCTCAGTGATATGAGCCTTCACGACATCTCCTATGGAGACAATCGAAAGTAAATCACCTTTATCGTCCACGACTGGAATGTGACGTATGCGACGCTCTGTCATGAGCGTCATAAGTTCGGC
>CAIUHB010000131.1 GCA_903898855.1 uncultured Actinomycetes bacterium
ACTGAGATGGGTTCGGCAAGTGTGGCCATATGGTGCAAGACCTCATCGACCAAGATTTCGGTCTCGGGGCGAGGGATAAGTACTCCTGGGCCAACGTCATAATCGAGATAACGAAAGGCCGCCTCCCCCACGATGTATTGGGTGGGCGTACCGGAGATTCGATCAGCAATAGCCTGGTTGAATTGTTCGGAGATGATTTCTAGCTCGTCATCACTTTTTTCAATAACTCGCGCGTGGAGTTCCATGCGATTGATGCCCAGCAAATGCGCCAAAATCATTTCAGCATCGACTGCGCCAATGTTCTTTTCGGCCAATCTCTCTTTACCAGAGGTAAGTAATTGCTTAATGCTCACCTGAGGCCAGCTTCTCTGCCTTATCTGCCTCCAGCAAGGCTTCAATCACAGGATCAAGATCGCCATTGAGTACTGCATCCAAGTTGTTGGATTTAAAGTTAACGCGGTGATCGCTCAATCGGTTCTCGGGAAAGTTGTAGGTACGAATTCGTTCCGAGCGATCTACTGAACGAACCTGAGATTTACGGATATCTCCGGCAATACGATCAGCCTCTTCTTGAGCTGCAACCAACATACGTGCGCGCAAGATACGTAGCGCTGACTCCTTATTTTGGAGCTGGCTCTTCTCATTCTGGCAAGAGACAACGATGCCGGTGGGAATGTGAGTAATGCGGACGGCGGAGTCAGTCGTGTTAACAGATTGTCCGCCTGGGCCAGATGAGCGATAGACATCGATACGAAGATCGTTCATATTAATTTCAACATCTACTTCTTCAGCTTCTGGAAGTACAAGTACTCCAGCGGCAGAGGTATGGATGCGCCCTTGAGATTCTGTTTCCGGAACGCGCTGCACGCGGTGCACGCCACCTTCAAACTTAAGTCGAGCATATGGACCATGTCCGGGCTCGGGAACACCCTTTGCCTTAACCGCCATCGTTAAATCTTTATAGCCACCTAATTCAGATTCAGTGGTGTCAATGATTTCGGTCTTCCAACCTTGCTTCTCGGCATAACGTTGGTACATACGAAGTAAGTCGCCGGCAAAGAGCGCCGACTCATCGCCGCCCGCTCCCGCTTTAATTTCCAAAATAATGTCGCGATCATCATTGGGATCACGTGGCAATAACAAATCTTCAAGTTTGGCTTCTGCTGCTTCTAGCGTTGCTTCGAGTCCAGGAATTTCGGCGGCAAAGGCAGGATCTTCGGCGGCCATCTCTTTGCCAGCGGCGAGATCTTCCTCAGCAGATTTCCAGGCGCGATATCCGGCAACGACTGGTCCGAGTTGGGCATAACGCTTACCGAGTTGGCGAGCCTTGCCTTGGTCGGCGTGGATCGAAGGGTCGGCCATCGCGGCTTCGAGTTCGGCATACTCAGCTAGGAGTTCTGGAACATTTCCGAAACGATCTTTCTCTGCCATGGCTTTCTCCTTTCACAAATTATTACAAATATTTCCAAATGAACTTCAATAAAAAAAGACCGCCGCACCTCGTAAGTGAGGTGCAATGCGGTCTTTAGTAAAAAGCTACTTAGCTGTCTTCTTGCCGAAACGCTCTTCGAACTTAGCAACACGGCCGCCAGTATCGAGGATACGTTGCTTGCCGGTGTAGAACGGGTGGCATACAGAACAAACTTCAACGTAGATAGAACCAGTGGTCTTGGTTGAGCGAGTTTGGAAAACTTCGCCGCAGCCACAAGTAACTGTGGTCTCTACGTACTCTGGGTGGATCTCGGACTTCATTGTGTCTCCTGTTCTATTGCTGGGTCGGCCTAGTCTCGATGGACTAGATCCCGTGAACCAGCGGGGTAATCGTAACCCGAGGGCTACGGATGTGAAAATCGGGGCTAAATTTCCGTTCACAGAGGAGCCCGGCCAAGGCTAGTAGGCGAAGGTTGCAAGAATGTAGTACTCGGTGCCGCTTAAGCCTTGGCTTGAGCAAGTTCCCCAGTACATAACTCTCTTAGCTCCGCTTGGGACTACGCAAACATATTGCTTTCCATAAGGCGCAATTGTTCCGGCAGGACCTTGAGCTCCGGTATCACCTTTAACACCTTGAATTCCCTGCAATCCTTGAATTCCAGCTGTGCCGGTCTCACCTTTGGCTCCTTGTGGACCCTGTAAACCTTGAGGACCTTGAGGACCAGTATCACCCTTCGGACCCTGCAAGCCTTGAGGACCTTGTAGATCTCCAACATCATCCCAAGAAAGGGAGAGCGAATTCCAGACCATCAATGAACCGTCAGCAACGATTATCCATGCATCACCTGGATTACCGACCAGCGCGGCGCTTCGAAAAGCAGCCATCGTCGGAAAAGAACCCTTCATATTTACCGCAACACCGGCTTGTCCTTGTGGTCCAGTCGCACCAGTGTCACCTTTTGGACCGGCCTCTCCGGTAATTCCTTGAGGGCCTTGTGCGCCCTGTGGACCTTGTGGTCCACTCAACCCATTGAGCATCGCAGTTGATTGTGTTGTTCCGTCCGGAAACTTAAGTGCGCGCGCAAGAGTCAAATAACCTCGATCGCCCAAATTGCCAATGGTTATATCTTCATTTGAAAGTATAGATTTAATTCCTGTTTTTGTTAACTGCACATTTCCAATGCGCAGAGAATCCGCACCATCTAACAATAATGATCCAGAATTAACCGTGAGACCCGCTTGTGCGCCTGTAACTTGATCTTGAATATAAAGTGTTCCTGGTCCAAGTTGAAGTGATTTCCAACGCTTGTCGAGGGTTCCCAAAGTAAATTTATTATCTTCTGCTGGAATCACATCTGCACTCACAGCAGACCATTGCGCATCCGCTCCTTTTGCGCCTGCTGGGCCACATGCTCCAGTTGCGCCCGTCTTGCCAGGTGTGCCGGCGGTACCGGTTTCACCATTTGTCCCATTGAGACCTACGTTTCCAGTCGCTCCCACTTTGCATACAGCGTTGGTGTAGGCGTTATTGGTCATGGCAGTTGTCAAAAGATGCGTGGTACCCGTGGCCTCGGAGACAGCAAAGCTTGTGGTCGAGACTGCAAATGCTAGCGACACGGCGCTAACGATAATCGCGCTTTTATTTGATAGTTCGATCTTCATTTTATGCTCCAATTGGACTGATTTGATCCTGCAAAATTGCCAAACTTAGTGCTTGCCCTGCCATTGGGTCATAAATTTCAACCTGTACATTTTTCTTAGGGAAAGACATATATACATCAGTGTTTCGCTTCGAGGAGTAAAAGACGACGCTACCGTCAGATTTTCGAAAGCCGGTATTTCCAGGACGAAGAGCGGCAGCTAAGGAATCGCCGAAGGCACCTTTTGAGATATAGGTCGCGATAACACGACTATTTACAAGCTCTCGCGTCGGGGATATTTTTGCCGCAACATAACTGACGGTAATTCGATTCACGTTCGTCACCGCAAGTGTGTAGAGATATCCGGGACGTGTGCCACCCCAATAGGCTGTTAATTTCTCCTTAGTAACTAGATCAATAATTTGAGATTCGGTCATGGCTACACGACCATTTAAAGCATCCATTCTCCATCGCGCATTGTGCTGTGAATGGGAGTAGAGAAATACAATCAAAATTAGGGAAGAGATTGAGATCAGAACAGAAGTTATTATTAATCTTTGCGATGAACCTCGTCGAACGCGTTTGCCTGATGCATCAGATGCACCTTCATTTTCGTCCATAGACGATTATCTCAAGGACTCGATAATAAGTACATAGATTTTCGCTAATTTCACCCCGTTCATTCACTACATGCCAGATCGTGAACGGGGCTGTAGATGAACAACTCTAAGCGGTATAGAAAATCGAGTCTTAATTTCCGTTCACAGAACCGCCAGGGGCGTTCTGATTTGAGGCTTCTGAGACGGTGGTCTTCTGGATCTGAATCAAGAACTCCACGTTGGACTTGGTGCCCTTCATCTTCTCGAGGAGAAGTTCGAGCGCTTGTTGTGGCTCAAGTGCGTGAAGTACGCGACGCAGACGCCAAACAATATTGAGCTCTTCAGTTCCCATAAGGATCTCTTCCTTACGAGTACCAGATGCAACAACATCAACCGCTGGGAAGATGCGCTTATCTGCGAACTTACGGTTGAGAATCAATTCCATGTTACCGGTTCCCTTGAACTCTTCGAAGATAACTTCATCCATCTTCGAACCAGTATCGATAAGAGCGGTTGCCAGAATGGTGAGCGAGCCACCGTTCTCTACGTTACGAGCCGCACCGAAGAACTTCTTTGGTGGATACAAGGCAGCTGAATCCACACCGCCGGACAAGATACGACCGGATGCAGGAGCAGCAATGTTGTATGCGCGACCAAGGCGAGTGATGGAGTCAAGAAGAACAACTACATCGTGACCGAGTTCGACCAAACGCTTGGCGCGCTCGATAGCGAGTTCGGCAACCGAGGTGTGATCATCAGCTGGGCGATCGAAGGTAGAAGCGATTACTTCACCCTTAATTGAGCGCTGCATATCGGTAACTTCTTCAGGACGCTCATCGACCAAGACAACCATCAAATGAACTTCTGGATTGTTGGTGGTGATGGCGTTAGCGATGGATTGCAAGACCATGGTCTTACCGGCCTTAGGTGGCGAAACAATAAGTCCGCGCTGACCCTTACCGATTGGTGCAATCAAATCGATGACGCGAGTTGTTAAAACATTTGGCTCAGTCTCAAGGCGCAAGCGCTCTTGTGGGTAGAGCGGTACCAACTTGGAGAAGTCCACGCGCTCTTTAGAGCTCTCAGGATCAGTTCCGTTAACGCTCTCAACGCGAACGAGTGCGTTGAACTTTTCTTTGCGCTCACCTTCGCGAGGTTGGCGAACAACACCAGTAACGACATCGCCCTTGCGAAGTCCGTAGCGACGGACTTGTTGTAGTGAAACATAAACATCGTTCGGGCTGGCGAGGTATCCCCCGGTGCGAATAAATGCGTAGTTCTCGAGGATGTCGAGCAATCCACCAACAGGTAGAAGGACATCATCTTCGGAGATTTGAATCTCGCGCTCATCGCGGTTGCCGCGATCGCGATGGCGACCTCGGTCGTTGCGATCATTGCGGTCGCGACCACGGCCACGATCATTACGGTCACGGTTGTTGCCGCCACCGCTCCACTCGCGACGGTTTACATCGGCATCAGAGGCATCATTTGGGTTAGAACCTTGGTTCTCGCCATCATCGCCCTGATCATCGGAATCTTCGTTCTTGCTCTTGTTCTTATCGCGACCGGCCTTGCGGCGGGCATCGCGCTCTGCACGGCGAGCTTCGCGTTCAGCTTTAGCAGCTTCGCGGTTCGCGGCTTGGAGGTCGGCGATTGCCTTAACGAGATCGGGCTTCTTCATAGATGAAGCGCCATCGATTCCTAGTTGTCCCGCAACTTTCTTTAGCTCGGGCAACAACATAGCGGCAAGCTCGCTATTTGCTTTCTTCTCTTCAGTACTGCTCATAGATTTAGGATTCTTTTCAGATAAATTGCATACGCAATATTTTTATTTGATGTATTGATATCTGCATATTCTGTCGATGTAATACTCGACTTCCAGACAGGTGAAACTTAGCAGATTTTCCGGCCGGCAAGCAAAATTACGGGGTTACTGCCACGCCAATTGGGGAAATATCGAGCTTGTGGGCAACAAATGAGCCTGCTCCTGCTCG
>CAIUHB010000132.1 GCA_903898855.1 uncultured Actinomycetes bacterium
CGAATTTGTACCCAGTGAAGAAATAGATATTGATTGAGGAATGGTCAAAATTGGAGCACAAGTAATTCCAAACCTGTCCTCAATTCCGCCGTAAAAGACGTAGATACCTATGGCTACGCTTCCTGCCGCGCAGGCAATATCCTCATGCGTCGTTGGAGTTGTATCGCCTAGGGAACTGCCGTAAGTACGATTTGTTCCGAGTGGAAGAGTTCCACAGAGCAGGGTCACACCGGCTGCAAAGGCAGAAGTCGAGGTTTTAAATACGCGAGCTCCAACGATGACCTGGTTGCCGCCACTCGAACTGCAATTGGGTGAAGTTAAAGCGGTACCAGCTGTCGATCCAAACGGCCCACCGACGCCTGTCGTGAGCGCGCCCACGGTCTGTCCATCGGCACTGAGTGGTGCGCACGTTCCTGTCACTTGCGTGAGCGTTGCTTTATACGTTCCCGTTGATTCGTAATTTGTTGTTTGACCACCGATGCCTACGAGAACACTGGTGCCACCACACGGACCGGCGCCGAAACTACCGCCGCCAGTGGTCGACGTAACGTTTGTTTGCGAAGAGCTGATTGTTAGCGCGGCATGAGAAATCGGCATGCCAATACTTGAAAACGCAATGAGGAAGACGGTTCCAAGGAGAGCCCTGCTCTTCCAAATCCCCATACTCACGTTGCTTATATTACTGAACGGGCTCGGTGTATGCGTTCGCGCTCACACCTGAGACAATGGAGCGATGATTTCCCGTCTTATTGTCGTGATTTACGATGGCGAATGTGACTTTTGCATCGCATCTGTCCAGTGGGTAGCGAAGAAAGTTCGAGTAGATGCTCGCCCGTTTCAGACCGCCCCGCTTAAGGATTATGGCTTAACAAAAGAGCAATGCGAAAAGGAAGTTGTTGTACTTGCTGATGGAGATCAATACTCAGGAGCTGCCGCACTCACTTTCCTGCTTAAGCAAAGAGGAAATCGATGGGTCAGTGGCGCAATCAAAGCCTTGGGACCAATCTCGCGCTTTGGATATCGATGGATTGCAAGTCATCGCAATTCCTTGGTTATTAAGACGGCAACAAGATATTTGAAATGGCGTACGTAATTCGCTTTCAGGGTTTTATTACTTATTAAGTTTGTTACGCCATGCGGAGAATGACCGCACGGAATTCGCGTGTGGTGTTCGTAGCCATGGGTAGGGATGTAACTCAGCTAGGTTAGTGAACTTGGAAAAGCTCGGGACTGGCGCATATGTGAGAGCAACATTGTTCTCTGTCGCGAAAGCGTAGGGGTCACCGATCGAGACCGTGACTTCGCGGCGGGTGGCCAAATCTTGCAGCGTCTCGAGATAGAAATAGATGCGCTTGGATGAGAGTTGTAACTTTCGGAGTGCTGTTTCGTTGAAAACAAAGTGCACGGGCAAATTCGGATGAGCCGTAAGCGCTGGGTCGCTATCACCCATGGAATCAATCGTTAAGAGCACGCTTTTGGGTGGGCGACTCTGAATAACTTCATTTGGTCCGGCAGTAGCACTGGGATCTGGATCTCGGTTGAGTAGTGGCTCAACGTCAAGATCGCGTAGTTCGACTTCATCCGGAAATTTCTCAATCGGACAATTCTTATTCAGTGGACAGCGACCGCAATATTCTGGCGCACGTTTTTCAACCTGCCAGCGAGCGAATCCGTATGGCTTCCCTGATCCACTTGCGACAGTCCATTGCCATCCCAAGAGGTTTGCAGCGCGCGAGCCGTCAATAAGTTCTCGATACATTCGTTCTTGCCCGTGCAACCATCCAGCGTTGTTGCGAACAGTCCATTGGGACGCCAGCCACATTCGCGTCTGGTTAACCAACCACCCATCGCGTTCTAATTCTTCAACTGTGCCATCCACGCACGCCATGCCTTTGGGCCATCCATCGCCAGCCGCGTCCCATGTCTGATGGAACCGTAAGTTTTCGAATAGTTTGGTCCCTACCCGCGCATAAAGATGGCGTGCGTATTCCTGCCACAACAACTCATCGCGAAACTTCTCTTTGTCGTCGTAGGGCGCCTTTGATACGTGATCCCAGACTCGCTGGAGCGTTAAGAGATTGTGGCGAATGTACGGCGAGAGAACAATGGCGCCTCGAGTTTGAATGGGCAGAACTTGTGAGCGCTTCTTTGCATATCCAGTGATATCTAGAGTGGAGAGCGCCCG
>CAIUHB010000133.1 GCA_903898855.1 uncultured Actinomycetes bacterium
TGAAGCAACGTCATCGGTGGATACACGTACCGAGGTCTTGGTTCAGCAAGCGATGGTGAAATTACGCGCCGGTCGTACCGCGTTCGTGATTGCGCACCGGTTGTCCACAATTCGTGACGCCGATGTCATTCTGGTGATGGATAAGGGTTCATTGGTCGAACAAGGTTCGCACGATGAATTGATGGCATCAAAGGGCTTCTATTACAACCTTTACGCCAGCCAGTTCGCCAGCGCCATCGATTAAACCAAGCGGGCGATAAGGCCATCCACGGCGCGCTCGATCATCGCCAGTACATCCTCGAAGGCGTCGATCTCGTGGCCCCATGGGTCCGGCACAACTAACTTCTCGGATTCCGGTGCATACGGATCAATATGCTTCAGCGCAGGATCGAATTGGCGCAGCAGAAATACCTTGGACTTGAATGTCTCATCATCGGTCGCGCCCTTAATGATGGCGCGGTTTGTTAGGTCCATGCAGAGAATCAAGTCTTGCGAATCAAAGGACGACCGTCGGAATTGTCGAGCGGTATGCGTGTAGTCATATCCCGCTTCGCTCCATACCCGCTCCGATAAATTATGCGCGGGTTCGCCTTCGTGATAATTCGCGGTGCCCGAGCTGCTGACGATGATGCGCGGATGCGTTAGCGAAGCAGCGCGATCATGCAGGACTGCCGCGGCCAGAGGGGAGCGGCAGATATTGCCGAGACAGACCATCTCGATATGCAATTCGCTCTTGCCTTTGAGAGTGGATAGATACGCGTCATTCACATACGAATGATACTGACGTATAAAAGCAATAATCACTGCGGGTAATCGAGGTTTAGGGCTAGCATCATCAAATGATGAGCATACGAAGAAAGTGGCGATACCGAATTAAGCCCTATATGCGCACTCGAAACCCTTTTCGCAAGAAGCGTCTTCCGTGGTCCACAATGCCGAATTACGCCGATCTCTATCAGGGCATGACTCACGAGCAGATTCGCCGTGATGCATGGAAGTAAACCTCGATAGCTCTGTTCTCATAGCGCTGGCCAATGAAGACGACGTGCATCACAAATCCTGCTCCAAAATCTTTAACTCTTGGCCACATATTTACCAAGCGTCCGTGATGGCCTATCTAGAGGCCCTTTACAGCGGATTTAAGGTCAATTATGAGCGGGCACTAGCCGCGTCCCTCGATCTAATTTCTCGTTTGGATCAAATTTTTGATGTTGATCTGGAAGTAGCGACGGTGGCCTTACGCCTTGTAAGTGAAACCGGCATGGAACTACCCGACTCTGTAATCTGCGCAACGGCTGAAATCTATGGAGAACAACTTTGGACGTGCGACAAAGGAATCGTCGCGAAGTTCCCACAGGCCAAATACATCGGTGCCTAGCGTCACACCCAGTACTGTCTCTATGTGAGTGATTCGTTCTTGCTCGAGATCCGCGTCCGCCCCAATTCATCGCGGAGCAAAGTTGGCGGCTCCGCAGGTGACCCACCTCGCTTGGTTGTCGCAGTCCAAGCCCCAGCAGTGGATGGCAAGGCCAATGCAGCGGTCATCAAGGAACTCGCTAACGCATTTAACCTACGAGCACGCGACTTCACGATTGTCTATGGTGAACTGGGACGCGATAAGAGATTGCTTGTTAATGATGACAATCAACTAGTGCAGGCTCGATATGAAGAGTTGATAGGCGAACCAAAGCTCCTGTAGATGTAACGCAAAGTAGTTTTAATAATTTGAAAAATCTCTTGTTATGCCGACGCATCTGACTTAATCTTCCAGAGGAGCGAATGTGAATTCGTTCCCGCAACTCCTACCCGGAAAAGCGAAAGAAAAGTGAAGATTCTACTAAGGGGATTTTCACTAAATATGGTTCAGTCTGATTCTCTGGCAAGCGACAGGAGATAGCTAACTTTCTGAACCAGCAATCATGTCCTGGTCTAGCTCGGTGAATCCATTCCCTTGGATGCTAGCCAGAAGCAGTACAGCGATCGTTCGAGCTCATAGCTCGCACACGTCACCGAACGCTGGAAGTACGGGAATCACGCCTGGCGAAGACGGATCGGTGGGCGTGATTTCCTCCTTCGAAGCACACGATGACATCTCGATAGAATGATGCCTTGGCGTCTATTCAATGGAGTCCCCGTATGAAACCAACTGACGAGGTTTATGACCCTTCAAGCGTGGTTTCGATACTTGAATATGCCCAGGGGCTAACCGGAAGATGCCTTGCAGACGTCGTGGAGATTCCTACAGGCGAAGTCAACATCCAGAATCGTGGAAATCTAGGATCCCTAGTGGAGCGCTATTTTTTCGATTTTTTGGCGAACAATTCGGATGGACCAGATTTTCCAAAAGCAGGCGTAGAGCTCAAAGTGACGGGCGTGAAGCGTAATTCACGTGGCGACTTTCAGATGAAAGAACGTCTTGTTCTCTCAATGATTGATTATTCTCAAATCAGAAATGAGACTTGGGAAAATTCAAAATTCTTACGCAAATGCAAGAATTTATTGATTTTATTTTATCTTTACGATTCCAATTTGCCAGCTCAGCGGTTGAAGTTTGTTTTGGAACCTGTCCTATTCCAAATCGACGAGTCTAGTGATTCGCGCAAAGCTCCCACATCCGATTCTCGAATCATCGCAATTCGCCCCGACGACTTAGCGCAAGTCCGTCGCGACTGGGAATTCATCCGCGAAAAAATTTCAGAGAATCGAGCACATGAACTTTCAGAGGGTGATACGTTTTACTTAGCTGCCTGCAGAAAAGGATCAGGTGGCCCAAAAGAGGTGCTGCGAGCGCAAGAAGACGGCGGGGTGCCAGCAAAGTCCAGGGCTTTCTCTTTCAAACAAGGATTTCTAAATAGGCTCCTTGCCAACCAGTTTTCCCAAGCGGCCTCTCTTGGCGTCGGCGAAATGACAACTTTCGAGTCAGCTACGAAGATGAAGTTTTCACCATATCTGGGTAGAACCGTGGAGGAGATTTCAGCAGAGCTTTCATTTTTCAAGTCGGGAACTAATCACAAAGCTTTTCATAGGGAGTTAGCCCTCCGCATATTGTCTGGCTCCGCCGAAAAGCCTCGGGAGTTAGTAAGTGCAGGTATCGAATTGAAAACTGTTCGATTAAATGGCAAGAAGTTTCCGCGTGAGCATATGTCATTCCCTGCCTTCAAGTACGTCGACATTGTCAGCGAAGAATGGGAAGAATCTAATTTCTGCCAAAAACTCGAAAGTAAGTTCTTGTTCGTTGTTTTTGACATAAATCATCTCGGCCAAGAAATTCTCTTCAAAGTGGGCTATTGGAACATGCCATACATGGATCGCATGGAGGCAAAGCAGGTTTGGGAGAGAACGAAGATTTTGGTGCAAAATGGCCTTGATAAATTTCCAACAGCTCGGGATAACAACGTTTCGCATGTGCGGCCCCACGCGCGGAACTCTGAGGATACTTACCTAACTCCCACCGGCGAAAGATGGGTCAAACGTTGTTTTTGGCTGAACAAGCAATACGTAGGCTCGGTTATTGCTGCTCTCTAGATATTTCAGCTGCTAAAACTTTTCCAACCTTTTCAATTAGTCCTATAACCAGCGCATTTCCCATAAAAAAGGCCCTCCGCACATCTGGCATCTGATTTCCATGTTCGTCGGTCGCCGTCCAGTTATCTGGAAATCCATTTAGTCGTTCTAGCTCAAGTGGCGTTAAACGACGGTAGCCCTTTTTGGTTTTGATTATGTGTTTGAAGCGAGAGGGCGAGGTCCCTCCTTCGCCGGTAAGAATTGTTCGGCTTGGATTAGTTAACAAATCAGGGAACGCCATCTTTCCCTCGGCATAGTTGTAGGTAGTTCCACTGCCTTTATGGGTACGTTCGATGGACTTCGCGCCTTTGAGGTATTCCCACTCTTTAAGTCGCTTGCCTTCAATCCAGTACTCCTCAGGTATTTGAGAATCTGGCTGTAGTACATCGCCAAGCACGACGGGGTTTTTGGCAAGAATGGCCTGAGTTTTAAACGTAGTGACCAGTCCATCAGCAAAATATCCCGAGTTCAGGAATGGACTCTTCCCCCCACCTTTATTGAATTTTGTCGTGATCACGTCAGCTGAATCTTCGATGTCGAACGAGTCTTCGATAATCGGAGTTTTTTCCACGGGAAGTGCCCGGGCCAAAATGCCTGATTTAAGAATGACTTCGCGGGGATTGCGTGATTTGAGGGCCTTGGTTGATTTACTGGCAACAATAAAGACTCTGATTCGACGCTGTGGAAAGCCGTATTCTGCTGCGTTCACTACGCGCCATTCGATTACGTAGCCCTGATCTCCGAGCGTTTTCAACATTACGGCGAAATCTCTTCCACGTTGAGTAGATGGAGACTTCAGAAGACGATCTACATTTTCAAGCAAAATAAAACGTGGCTTGCGGCTCTCTACCAAGCGAAGGATTTCCCACCATAGGACACCCTTTTTACCCTTGAGTCCTTTGGAGGTATTCAGTGTTTTTGCAACTGAATAATCCTGACATGGGAATCCTCCAACAAGTAAGTCAACTTTTTGAGGAAGGTCATCAACTTTGGATATGTCCTCGTTGCTGTGACCTTCTTCGCCGAAGCGAGCAACGTAGACATCAGAGGCATGCTGAACTTTGGTGGAAGGTTCCCATTGATTAGAAAAAACAGTTTTCCAACCGGCTCGAGCGAGGCCAATGCGAAAGCCGCCGACGCCAGCAAATAGCTCGGCGACGGTACCCACTGGGTTTGTAGGTTCGACGTACTTCTTTGATTTATAGGCCAAGTTGTTTTCCTCCGTTGCGAATCATACGGATCTCAACTGACATAGATCAAGCTCATCCACACCAATGTCGTGATTACTTCATGTGAATAGAAACTACAAACTCCGCAACACCGCCACAACCTTGCCCAGGATCTCTGCGTTATCGGCAGGGATGGGGGCGTAGTTCTCGTTTGCGGGTAGGAGCCAGTAGTGGCCATCCTTCTTGGAGAAGGTCTTGACGGTTGCTTCACCATCGATCATGGCAGCGACGATTTCGCCCTTTTCGGCA
>CAIUHB010000134.1 GCA_903898855.1 uncultured Actinomycetes bacterium
GCCAACAATCGCATTGGTGCCCAGTGCGCCAGCTTCAAAGTTCTGCAAGTGCATCGAACCACCACGACCGCGGCAGTAACCTTGAGCCAAACCAAGAATTTCGGCCAGGGTGCGCTGCAAAACTTCTTGCAGCGCTGGTGTTACAAGGTTGGTGACATCTAGGTGTTGGTTCGAAACATGGTTAATAACTTTTGCCAAGAACTGGTGGTGACCACGGTGTGATCCATTGATTGCATCGTTGGTGCCAAGGCTAATGATGGAACCGACGGCCCCACCTTCTTGACCGATACTGCTGTGTGCGGGTCCATGAACCAGGCCTTCACCGGCAAGCTCGAGAACAACTTCTTCAAAGGCGCGAATCAGATGCAACTGACCGAGCATCGTCTCCAAGAGTTGGGGATCTGCCTTCGCCCAATCCTCGGGAGTCGTGGTGAGCTCGACCCAGGGGGCGCGTGGTTCTAGGGATGCACGGTTTGTCATGTATCAACGATAAACCTAGATTGCATCCAATCACAAGAAAATCTAGCCAAAATATTCCCTTTTGGGGCTTAAAAGGTCTAGATTGTATCCAATGAGCGGAATTCCAGGCTTAAGAGGCGCCGAGCACATCGGCTTTACCGTCCCTGATCTCGATCAGGCAGAGCGGTTCTTTGTGGACGTCATAGGCTGCGAGCTCATCTACAGCCTTGGGCCATTTGTCCGAGAGGACGATTGGATGTCCGAACACCTGGGCGTCCACCCACGTACCGTTATGCGCGAGTTGCGGTTCTTTCGCTGCAAGTTCGGACCCAACTTCGAAATCTTTCAATACGAGGCCGCTGATGGTCAGGCGCCACAGCCGAAGAATTCAGATATCGGGGGGCATCACTTGGCCTTCTATGTGGATGATTTCGACGCGGCGCTCGCTTATCTCAAGAGCAAGAACGTCGAGATTATGGGTGAGCCAACCAAGAGCAAAAGTCATAGCGAGGGTCAGACCTGGGTCTACTTCAAGAGCCCTTGGGGAATGCAGTTCGAACTCGTTAGCTTCCCTAATGGCAAAGCGTATGAAGCCACTGCAACCACTCGGTTGTGGCATCCAGCCCATCCAGATAAATAAACGTTGGCCAAATGAATATGAGTCTTGATACTGAATTGGCATTAAGCCAACAGATTGCAAATTCAATTAAGAATGAAATCCTGGCTGGCAAATATCCGCCGGGCGTCCGAATCCGACAAGAAGATATTGCTGAACAGTTTGGCGCCAGTCGATCTCCCGTGCGCGAAGCGCTTCGGATACTTGAAGCCGAGGGCCTGGTTAATCTTGTGGCGCATACCGGTGCATGGATCTCGGATCTCTCCTTGCAAGAGTGTGAAGAGATGTATCAGATTCGTGAACGGATCGAACCTTTGATGATTCGACTGAGCATCCCTGGTATCGACGACGACACGGTCGCAGAGTTAACACGCCTCACCACCGCCATGGAGAAAACTAAGGACGTTGAAGAATTTCTCGCATTAGACCGCGAATTTCATCTATTGACTTATTCCGGCGCGGCAACCGTTCTGGTTGGTGACATGGTCAACCGATTGTGGAATACGACCCAGCATTACCGTCGCGCATACTCAAATTTACTTGCCGCAGAATCTTTCAAGCCCGCCCACGTCGAACACTTCTTGTTGCTCGAAGCAATCAAGAAGCGCGACGCGGACGACGCTGAACGAGTTCTCTTTGGTCACATTCGCCGTACTCGATTAGAGCTAGCGAAGCATCCCGATGTCTTTAAGCGCGGGGCGGAATAATCTTCTCTGCACGGAGCTGTTCGAAGAGATCAAAGAAGGAATCCGGGGTCACCTGAACTTCACGGAAGCCTGCCTTGCGGCTCTTACCCATGTCGGCAAAGGTTTCAACCTGACGACCCAAGTCAGCGTCCGAGTGCCACCATGAAGCAATGTCCGAAGCCTTATGTGGCGCGAGATTGTATTTCGCAACAATCTTCTCCCACTCAGCATCGGCCCCACCCATGCGCGCTTCCAGCGGTGAGATTTCTGCTGGATAGCCAGGATCGGTGACACCAAAATATTCTGCGATTAAC
>CAIUHB010000135.1 GCA_903898855.1 uncultured Actinomycetes bacterium
CAACGTCCCCACTCTCCAACAGAAGATTAAAAGAGGAAAGCAAAAGACCCGGTCTCTCCCTCAAGAGACCGGGTCTTTTATTACTTATTAAGGAGATTAGGCCTTAAGTGAAGCGAGCAACTTGTTGTCAAGATCCAACAACGCTCCTGTGATTGTTGCGTAGCCAAGTGCAGGTGCGCTTGTTGGGCATGCTGGTGATAAGACGTACTGCAAGAAGCTCTTAGCAGCCTTTGCGTTGTCGCCTGTTGCAGCTGAATCAACAAGAGCGTAGGAAACGATTCCGAGTACGTATGCACCGGGAGTTGTGGTGTTGTAGTTGAAGGTCAACTTACCGTCAGCGGTTGCTGTTGCTGAACCAAGGAACGCTGAAGTACCAGCTGCATCTGGAGCTGCGAAGCCACCAGCTGCATTACCGATCAATGCGTTACGAAGTGCACCAGTTGCGTATGAAGACTCAAAGTAACCGATTGAGTAAGGGGTCTTCGCCATGGTTGCAGCAACGCCAGCTGAACCGGTTGCAGTCTGGATGCGACCGAGGTTCTTTGGATCGTTGATGTTTCCTGGGAAGTCGTTTGTGAAGGTCTTGTCGTTCGCCTTGCTCCACAATGTTGGGAACTGAACGTTGAACAACTTAACGAAGTTCGCTGTTGTTCCTGAAGAATCTGCACGAGCAACGATACGGATGCTCTGGTTTGGAAGGGTGTAGTAAACCTTCTTGGTGATGGTGTTCAAGACGATTGGCTTACCTGAAGAATCCTTCACAGGGTTTCCGGTTCCATCCTTCTTGAAAATGGTGACGGTAACTGTGCGGTTGTTATCAGCAGCAATCTCTGGGTCATTCCACTTGGTGACTACACCAGCGAAGATATCTGAGAGAGTCTTCTGTGAAAGGTAGAGATCCTTGCCGGTGTTAGGCAAGTTGTAACCAACAGCGATTGGAGCTGCGACTACTGGGATATGAACAACTGTTGCCTTTGCAGCGGTATATGCACCGTCAGAGAAGTTGAAGTCGCCAATACCAGCATCTTGGTTCTTCTGACCTGTACCTGAAGATGAAGTTGTGTATGTGAGGGTGTTGCTGGTTGATGTCTGCCATGCAACCTTGCAAGCGTTAAGAAGTGGTGCAGCGAATGATGATCCGCCAGCGGTTACTGATACCGCTGCGACTGCTGAGTTTGCAGCCAAGGCTGAGACAGCAATTACTGCTGCAGCAACCTTTAGTGAACGTGAAACCTTCATGGACTCCCTTTCGGTGGTGAGTTACGGGATAACTCATCTGTGTGGGGAGAAAACTACGGAGAAAAGAGAAACTGCCGCCCACCAGACGGTGAACGGCAGTCGATGCCAAAGTGAACAGCAGGTGAATCAGCCAAAGCGTCCCGTCACATAATTTTCGGTCCGCTTGTCCTTTGGACGAGAGAAAATTTCGTTCGTTGGCCCAACTTCAATCATCTGACCAGGTCCACCCTCGGACAAGAAGAAGGCGGTGTAGTCAGATACACGGGCTGCTTGTTGCATGTTGTGAGTCACAATCACAATGGTGACTGATGATGACAAATGCTGAATCGTCTCTTCGATCTTCAGGGTTGAACCTGGATCAAGCGCTGAACATGGCTCATCCATCAAGAGAACTTGTGGGCGCACCGCGAGAGAACGGGCAATACAGAGGCGCTGTTGTTGTCCGCCGGAGAGCGCTCCACCGTGGGTGTTAAGGCGATCCTTTACCTCTGACCACAAACCTGCGCGCTCCAAGCACTCCTGAAGCAAATCATCTTTGTTCTCGGCCTTGAGTTGAGCCAACTTCAATCCAGCCAGAACATTTTCCGCAATTGTCATCGAAGGGAATGGGTTTGGCTTCTGGAAGACCATGCCGACCTTCAAGCGAATCTTGGTGACATCAACACCCGGTGCGTACACATCTTCGCCATTAAGCAAAACTTCACCGGCCATTGCTGCGCCAGGGATGAATTCGTGCATTCGGTTCAAGGTGCGGATGAACGTTGATTTGCCGCAACCCGATGGGCCAATGAGAGCAGTAACAGTGCCAGGCCAGAAATCGAGTGAGACGTTAGCGAGCGCGTGCTTCTCGCCGAACCAGGCATGAACGCCGCGCGCTTCGAGACCTACGCCCATGGCGTTGTTGCCAGGCGCTTTGGCTACTTTCGTTCCAGCAATTTGTGACAACGATGAAGTTGCTGTCTCGTTCATTTCGTCTCCCTTTTTGGTGCTATCAAAATTTTGTGAATCTTCAGTGTTGTCGCCGATCATGCTTACTTACCGACCTTTCGATTGCCGAGGTAACGCGCTAGACCGAACAAAACAAGTACGAGAACGAGGAGCACCAAAATGCCCGCCCATGCACGAGTTACAGATTCTGGAGTTCCCTGGGTAAAGCCCTTCCAGATGTAATACGGCAACGAGCCCATAGGGCCGTGGAACATATTGGCGTTCTTAGTATCGCCGCCACCGGTCAGCAAAACAAGAGGTGCTGTCTCTCCGGCAATACGAGCGACGCCCAAAATCATCGCGGTAATCAAACCGCTTCGGGCAGCCGGGACGACAACCATCGCAACGGTGCGCCATTGGGTGCCACCGAGCGCGACGCCAGCCTCGCGCAAGTCGCCAGGAATAAGGAGAAGCACTTCTTCCGAGGCGCGAGCGACGGTGGGAATCATGAGAATAGCGAGAGCGAGTGAGCCCTCTACGCCGTTGTACTGCTTGGTCATCGGATAGACAATCGCAGCCAATATAAACAAGCCAGCGACAATCGATGGAACGCCTGACATTGCTTGAACCAAGAAACGAATCGGGCGAGCGAAACGACCGTTGATTTCAGTGAGGTAAATCGCGGTCAAGATTCCGACGGGAACTGACAAAACAATTGCAAAAACAACCAGTAGTGCGGTGCCGAGCATCGCGTGCAACAAGCCACCGTGTGCAACCGGATCGGTATAAGTCGCTGAGTGCATATCGGTGGTAAACAAAGTCCAGTGAAGACCCTTGTGGCCACGAATCCAAACTGTTGCGAGAATGGAAACGATTGGCATCACCGCAATAATGATTGCCGCGGTCACAAAGCCTCGGAAAATGCTGTCTTTGCCAGCAGCGCTACCACGCTTGATATAGTTAAAAGCGAAGTCAATAACGATAAAGGCTAGGAAGAAAATTGCAACGTAGGCAAGCTTGCCCTTTAGTGGTGTCACAGCAACCAAAATGAACGATGCGAGCGCAGCGCCAAGAAACAGCAGCGCAGTTTCAACGCGATCCTTGGGTGAAGCAGCCCATGGTTGACGAGGTTTCGGAGTCGCGATTGCCGGAACAATAATGTCGTTAGCCATTAGCGACCCTTCTTCGAGCGCGAAACGATGACGGTCGCCAGCGAATTAACTAGCAGAGTCACAAGGAAGAGCACCAGGCCGGCGGCCATCAGCGCCTTGACCTCTGATGGGCTGGCTTCACCGAACTTCGCGAGAATCATCGAGGCAACGTTTCCACCCGCACTAATAAGCACGTGGAAGTTAACTTTGTAGACGATATTCAAAACGGTATAAACCGCAACGGTTTCGCCCATCGCACGACCAAGTCCCAGCATCGCGCCACCGACGATTCCGGAGCGCGCATAAGGGAAGGCAACCGCACG
>CAIUHB010000136.1 GCA_903898855.1 uncultured Actinomycetes bacterium
ACATCGCCGTTCACGGTGTTGAATGCTTCATTCTTTCCTGCGGGATTCGTTGCCGACCAGACTGCATGGCGCGCAAGCAACCGCGCATCGGTCACGTCAGTGACGCCGTTGTACTGCTCTTTTGAACCAGGGAAGATAAATGGAGCACCCGTTTCTTTGCAGATGCTGGCATAAACGGCAAGCGTGACGCCCATGTTCATTGCGTTGCCAAGCGCCCAACCAATCATGGTGTGTGGACGATGGACTGACCAAGTAAATCCTTGCTCTTTAGCGGCCTTAAACAAAATATCTTCTTGGGTGTAATAGAAGTTGTCGATGGGCAACCGTGCTTGGCTCTCTTTAAATGGAGTCTCCATTGGTGTTGCTGCATAGGACTCGAATGGTCCGAGGTAGTGCTTTAGACCGGTAATCAGAACCGCGTGCTCAAGTGTGCGCTTCTGAGCGAACGCATCAACAGTGTTCTGCAACATCGCGCCGTTCACGGCAATGTTTTCCTTTTCGGTGTTCTGTCGTGACCAGGTGCAGAAGAACAAGTGGGTGATGGGGAGATCAGCAACCGCGGCTTGAATGCTGGCTGGATCGAGGACGTCGCCATAGACATGCTTGACACCCGGAACGATGATGCCTGGCTTACGAGATAGACCGTAAACCGTGAAACCGTTCTTCTGTAGTTCTGCAGCAATGTTGTTACCGGTGATGCCAGTAACTCCGATTACGAGGGCGTTCTTGCTCATCGTCGAGTCCTATCTATTAGCGCTATGAGAAATGGTTCTGCTGTCCTGGCGTGATGTTATGTGAGACTGTACATAAAGACAATATCTTGGATTAGGTGTTCGCTGAGGCTTGACGCCCTACGCTCACGGTGCAACACTTTTAGCTATGGGTCGAGTCACTGGCAAATCAATAATTGTCACGGGTGCGGGGTCTGGCATTGGCGAAGGCTTCGCTCGAATATTTGGCGCCGAAGGCGCAAAGGTCGGAGTGTGCGACCTTAATCCGGATGCGGCGATGCGGGTCGCTTCATTCATCAACGACAATGGCGGCCAAGCGATCGCGCTGACCGCCGATGTCTCACAGCGCGCACAAGTAGCAGCTGCTTTCAAAAAATTTGTCGATTGGGCGGGTTCACTCGATGTCCTTTTTAACAACGCGGGCTTCAACAAACCAATGCCGTTAATGGAGGTCACCGAAGAAAACTGGAATGCCATCATGAACGTCAACGGGCTCGGAACGCTGATTGGCGTGCAAGAGGGCGGCAAGTACATGATCAAGCAAAAGAGCGGCAAGATCATCAACACCGCATCAATCGCAGGCCGACAGGGATACCCATCATTTACGCCATATTGCGCCAGTAAATTTGCCGTCAATGCAATCACCCAAGCCACCGCACGGGCGCTCGCGCAATACAACATCACCTGTAATTCATTCGCACCGGGCGTAGTTGATACTCCGTTGTGGGTGACGTTAGATAAAGACCTGATGGAGATGGGCGATTCACAGCGCCCGGGACAAGCGATGGAAGAGTTTTCGGCTGGAATCTTGAAGGGCCGTCCAGCCAAGCCTGAAGACCTGCAAGGAATGGCCCTTTTCTTAGCCTCAAACGACTCGGACTATATGACAGGCCAGACGATCATGATCGATGGCGGAATGGTGTTGGTATAAAAAATGAAAGCTCTCCAATTTATGTCTCCCAACGTGATGGCTGTTAACGACATCGCGACACCAAAGATTGCCGATGATGAGGTACTGCTTGCCAGCCGCTCAGTCGGTATCTGCCACTCAGATATCGAGCTTCTTGAAGGCCGTTACATCATTCCTTTTTCATACCCCATCATTCCTGGTCATGAATGGTCAGCAGAAGTTCTGGAAGTCGGCAAGAAAGTCACGAAGCTTAAGGCGGGAGATCGCGTTGTTGGCGAGTGTGTGATTGGCGTAGAGCACTTCGGATTCTCTATTAGTGGTGCGATGGCAGAACATTTCATTGCGAAAGAAGACTGGCTGCACAAGTTGCCAGAGAATGTTTCTTGGACACAAGGCGCGCTGGTAGAGCCGTTTAGTTGTGGTTATTACGCAACCGTTCGTGCCGACAATATGGATGCCAGCGACACGGTCGCGGTATTTGGCGCCGGTCCAATCGGACTCGGAGTAATCGCAGCAAGTGCCGCCAAGGGTGCACGTGTGATTGTGATTGAACCATCAGCAGCTCGTGCACAAATTGCTAAGAGCTTGGGCGCAGAAGTTGTAGTCGATCCCACCAAGCAGAACACTAAGGATGCGGTCATGGAGGCAACCAAGGGTGTTGGTGCAACAGTTGTGATTGACGCCAGCGGTCGCCCGGATGCGATGGCAATGACACTTGAAGTTGCTGCTTTTCATGCACGCTTGGTCATCATTGGAATCAGCGTTGGTGGCGTCGCCCCTACGCAAATGGGCTTGATTCAATCCAAGGAGCTCCAAGTCCGCGGAATTATTGGTTCACCTGGTGTTTGGCCAGAGACAATTCGCTTCTTGTCACGGACAAATTTAGATCTCTCCAAGCTCGTCACTGCATCCTTTGATATTTCAGAGGCTGATAAGGCGTATCAAACCGTTCTGACCGATAAGAGCCAGATCAAGGTTCACGTCACCAACTCGGCAAAGTAGGTTTCGCTGTGTCGACGATGCGCGCTGCGGTTTTGCATGCGACTCATGATTTGCGGGTAGAGGATTTCCCTAAGCCCGAAAATCTTGGACCGGATGAGGTACTTGTACGAGTGAAGTACAACGGGCTTTGCGGAACCGATGCGACCGAGTTCGCTAAGGGCCCGATGATGGTTCCGTTAAATAATCCTCATCCCAACAGCAAGCACCAAGGCGCAACCATCTTGGGCCATGAGTTCATCGGCACTGTCGTTGAAGCCGGTTCGAATGCGCAAGAAATGCTGGGCAAGCGCATAGCTTGCGGTGCTGGTGTTTCCTGTGGCGAATGCATCATGTGCAAAGAAGGACGAACCAATCTGTGCGATCACTATTACACGCTTGGCCTCAGCATTCATGGTGGTCTCGCAGAGTTCGCTCGCGCTCCAAAGAATATTTGCGTACCTATTCCTGATGATGTCAGCGATGAGGATGCCGCACTTGCTCAACCTTTAGCCGTCGGTATTCACGGCGTTCGTCGGGCTGGTGTGAAGAAAGGCGACCGCGTAGTACTCCTCGGAGTCGGTGCAATCGGATCCTTTGTCTGCGTTGCGCTCCAGAGCCTTGGTGTGGAAATCACCGCAATGGATATCGATCAGAAGCGTTTGGATACCGCGAAGGAATTAGGCGCCGCTCACACTATTTTGATTCCAACTGATCTGACGCCAGAGACAATCAAGCCATATTTCCCTAAGGGTATGGATGTTGTTTTTGAGACATCAGGTGCACCCGGTGCTGCCGCGAGAGCGCTGGCCATTACCAAGATGGGTGGCACGCTGATGTTGATGGGACTTAACAAGTCACTGCAGGAATTCCCTTTCTGGGATGCGGTGCTTCGCGAAGTCGTTCTGCAAACCACCGTGGCGCACGTCTGTAAGGATGATATTCCAGAGGCGCTTCAGCTCTTGAAGTCGGGCAAAGTAGCGAAGCTGTTGACTGACCGCATTGTCCCGCTGGAAGAAGCGAATAAAGCCTTTGAAGATTTATCAACAGGTAAAGCCAACGGAAAGATTTTGATCAGGGCCAATAATGACTAGTACACAACGCGTTGCCATTCTCGGCGTAGGCAAGATGGGCGCCGCAATGGCAAAGGAATTGGCTGCCGCGGGAGTCCCGATCAATTTATGGAATCGAAACGCAGCGGTCGCCGAAGAGTTAAAGAGCTCATTGGCGAGCGCCGATATCGTTGTTGCTGAAAGCGCTGGCAAAGCGTTGGTTGATGCAGATTTTGCAATCTGCACTTTTACCGATGGCAAAGTGACACAAGCGGTTTTGATTGATGATGCCAACACCTTGGCTTCAGTGAAGAGCAACCTTGTCATCGCGGACATGGGCACCAGTGGCGTATCAAGCGCTCGAGCGTTGAACGAAGCGTTGACATCGCGCGGCATCGATTTCATTGATGCGCCGGTATCGGGCAGCGTGGCGACGATTGCAGCGCATCAATTGTTAGTGATGGCCAGTGGAAAAACTGCGGTCATTGACTCAATGCGCCCCGTCTTTGCACATTTCGCAAAGAAGGTTGCCGTGCTGGGTGATGCCGGCGCTGGTCAGGCCATGAAGTTGGCCGTTAATCTCGTTGTACACACCCTGAGTGCCGCGGTTAGCGAAGCACTGGCGCTATCCACCGCTGCAGGCATCGCACCCGAAGCGGCATATGACGTCTTTGAAGAGAGCGTTGTTGCTGCCCCCTTTGTTAAGTACAAGCGAGCAGCCTTTTTGGATAGCCAGGCACCGGTCGCCATGCGGATCGACACCGTGGGCAAAGACATGGGCCTGATTCTGGGACTGGCCCGCGAGCTGAACGTGCCGCTTGAGGCTGCCGAAGGGGTCCGAAACCTCTATCTTCACGCTCAAAATGGCGGATTTGAGGCGCAAGATATGGCCGCCGTCTTCCAATTCCTGCGCGAGGCGTAGCCGCCCAACTGATCCTTTTTAGGGGAAAGCCACCCCAAAATCTTGATGAAAACGTTACATAAATCCCTTGTTAACACCTCTTGACGATATGTACAGTCACGCTTAACAACCAGAAGGAGTACCTCCGGCATGAGCGCTACAGAGACAGTTGCACTACGTGAGATGAAGAAGTCATCGCGCCTGCAACTTTCTCGCGGAATGAAAACAATCCTGAGCGCACTCGTTTTGATTGTCATTCTCAGCGCACTTATTGCACCATCCAGCGTTAGCAAAGGCGCTGTTCTTGGAATGCTTCCATTTGCGGCAGTCATGGCAATTATCGGTTTAGGCCAGACGTTGGTTGTTCAACAAGGTGGCATTGATTTATCTGTTGCAGGTTCGGTTTCCATTGCCGTCGTCTATGTGACACGTTTGCCGGAACAAGATAACCATCGACTCTGGAAAGCGGTTCTGGTCGCCTTTGCGAGTGCGATCATCGTTGGAATTATTAATGGCATCCTGATTAGTCGCATTGGTATAAACGCAATCGTTGCCACACTCGGCGTTAGCTCGCTCGAGTACGCGGTCATCATGGCAATTTCGCAAGGTAGCCCACGTCGTACAACCGCACTGCTCAATCGAATTGCAGCCAACTTGACGTTGGGAATACCGAACTCTGTTTTCTTTGCGATTGTTGCAACCATACTAGTCACACTATTTTTGAAGATGAGCGTTGCGGGACGTCGCTTTGAAGCGATTGGCGCAAACCCACGTGCAGGTGGCGCTGCCGGATTAAAAGTAAAGCGTCACCAAGTAAGCGCTTACATCATCGCTCAACTTCTCTACTGCTTCGCCGGTGTCCTACTTGGCGGAATCTTGACCCAACCAACCGCATATCAAGGTGATTCACTCGTACTTCCGTCGGTTGCAGTTGTAGTGCTGGGCGGCACCTCACTTCTCGGTGGCCGTGGATTTCCTGCCGCAACCGCGGTTGCTGCGCTCTTCTTGCAGCAGCTCAACCAAATGGTCTTGGCGCTTAACGTTCCGTTCGGTGTCCGCACCTTGGTAACAGCGGTGGCGCTTCTTGGCGGTATCGCGCTGTACACGATCAAGTGGAACGTAGTCCGCGAAAAAATTTCATCACTCACAGGTAAAAAATCGAATGGCCTCGCACGTGCGTAACGCAGCGACCGCGCCATCGATCACACAGGTTTTCGGCAAAACTGCCGAAAAGTGCGACAGTGTTGCCGCACATCTAGGAAAGGAAAACATTTGACACGCACAAAATCACGCGTTCTCAAAGTTGCAAGTAGCGTTGGCGTGGCAGGCTTGCTCCTCGCTTCAGCCATTACATCTGCTGCAACAAGCCATGCTGCCGCTGCACCTTCCTGGTGCGGTCCAAAGAAGATCACCGCTGCCCTTACAGACGGCTTCGGTGGAAACTCATGGCGATTGGTAACAACCGCCGCTGCTCAAGATGAAGCTGCAAAGTGCCCAAGCGTCACAAAGCTTTACTACGCAGATGGACAAGGCAACACCTCAAAGGCAATTTCTGACATCAAGGGATTCGTTGCAAAGGGCGTTAAGGCTCTCGTTGTATTCCCAGATGCATCAAAGGCAATCTTGCCTGCACTTCGTTCAGCATATAAGGCTGGCGTTGTAACAGTTCCTTACCGCGTATTCCCTGGTGGAGTCGATGGAACTGATTACACAGCATTCATTGGATCTAACTTCAAGCAAGCTGGAATCCTTTGGGCTAACTGGGCACTCAAGAACCTTCCAAAGGGCGGAAACGTCTTGTTCTTGTCAGGTCCAGCAGGTAACAGCCAAGGTATCGACGAAGCCGCTGGTTTCTGGGGCGTAATGGCTTCACATCCAGAGTTCAAGAAGATTGGCGCACAGCCATTCGAAGTTACCAACTGGGACCCAGCACTTAGCCAGCAGGTTTTGACCGCTGCTATCGCTGCAAATCCAAAGATCGACTTGATCCTCTCTGACTTCGGTCCTTCATTGGTTGGTGCTCTTACAGCAGCTTCCAAGACCGGTTGGAAGATCCCTGCATTCGCTGCTTCAGACGGAAACGTCCTTGGCTGCTTCTGGCAGGACAACCATGCTGCAAACCCAGATTTCAAGATGTTCACTGTTTCAACACAGAATGACCATGCACGTCTTGCAATCGATTATGCAGTAGCAAAGGCAACTGGCGGAAAGCTTCCAACAACCACCAGCTATCCTTCATATGCCTTCGAAGATTCAGTCTCTGGCAAGCCAAGTGCTGTCCAGTGCCGCAAGGATCTTCCTGGTGACGTCTACCTCTCAGCACAAATGTCAGGTGACCTCCAGGCAAAGCTAGGCAAGAAGTAAGCAGTAAGAAGTAAGTAAGGCAGCAGGTTGGTCGCGAATTTCGTGGCCAACCTGCCGCTTCTTTTAAGGAATAGATTTAGTTGTACTTCTCAATACATATAAATTTGAAAAGGTGTAAAAGTGAGTAAATCACCCCTAGTTCTTAGCGAAATCTCCAAGAACTATTCTGGCGTCGCGGCACTGCGCGAGGTCTCACTCGAAGTCTTTGCAGGCGAAGTCCACGCCTTGCTTGGCGAAAATGGTGCCGGCAAGTCAACGTTGATGAACGTTGCATCGGGAACAACCACTCCAGACGCTGGAACTATTACCGTCAACGGTCAGTTGATTGAGAAATTAGATCCTAAGTTAGCAACCGAGCTCGGTATTGCCTTCGTTCACCAACATCCTGCGGTGCTGCCCGACCTTACCGTGGCCGAAAATATTCTTATCTCAGTTCCTAAGCGATTCCTTCAGACCAAAGGAAGCGTCAATGATTCGATGCGCTCAATCTTGGATGACTTTGGCTTTACTCCTGACCTTAAGGAGCGAGTCGAAAATCTGAGCGTTGCACAGAAGCACTTGCTTGAACTCGCAAAGGCGTTTGCGGTAAATCCCACTGTGCTTATTTTGGATGAGCCGACTGCACCACTCGGCCAAGAGTCGGTCGACATTCTCTTCGAACGCGTTCGTAAAATTACTGCACAAGGCACTGCTGTCATTTACATTACCCACCGAATGGCAGAAGTTCGGATGCTCGCCCAGCGCGTAACTGTTTTGCGGGATGGAAAGTGGCGCGGTTCGTCACTTGTCTCTGAGATTACTGACGATGCCCTGTTGACCATGATTGTTGGTCGCGAGCTTCATTCAACATTCCCTGACAAGCACTCAGCTTCAACTACCGATAAAGAATTTCTCAAAATAGCCGGGCTGTCGTCTGATGACTTCTACGACGTCTCAATCGCGGCTCGTCGCGGTGAGATTGTCGGAATCTCCGGCGTGGTCGGTAACGGTCAGAGCGCATTACTTCGTGCCATTGCGGGATTAACAACATCGAATGGATCGATAACCATCGGCGAGAAGGGCTACGATCAAAAGGAGCTCTTGAACAACACGGCCTATATGCCAGCGGATCGCCATGGTGAAGGTCTCATGATGACGCTTTCGGTTCGCGAAAATGCATCACTGAGCGCGTTAAAGAAGTTTAAGAAGCGGGTATTGATTAGTCGCTCTAATGAAACCGCGGTAGTTCTCGAATCATTGAATTCCATCGCCGTGAAAGCTGCTTCGATGGATGTTGAGGTTTCATCGCTATCTGGCGGAAATCAGCAGAAAATTGTTATGACTCGCGCCCTGTTGTCAGAACCTGTCATGATCATCGCGGACGAGCCAACTCAAGGTGTTGACGTGGGTGCGCGCGCCGAGATTTATCAAATTTTGCGGGATATTGCCAAAAAGGGTGTACCGGTGATTGTTGCTTCGTCAGATGCGAAAGAGCTAGAGGGCTTGTGCGATCGTGTCTACGTCATGTCACGTGGCCACATTGTCGAAACACTTGAAGGCGCCGCAATCTCCGAGGAGCGCATGGTTAAGGCCGCAGTTGCTTCTACTCGTTTGATTAAGGAAACAACACCCTTAACGACCACCCCAAAGAACGCGGGCTCGCTTCGTCGCTTTATCAAAGGTGACTTTGTTCCACCGATTGTTCTCTCTGTCATCATGGTTGCGCTTGGTTTTTATATCAATCACAAAAACGATCGATACGTATCGGCGTACAACATCAACTCGGTACTTCTGCTGATTACCTCGCTCGGATTTATCGCGGTAGGTCAGACCATCGTGATGCTGGTGGGTGGAATGGATCTTTCGGTTGGTCCCATGGCTGGCCTCTTGCTGATCATCTCGTCATTTTTCGTCCATGATGGATCGAAGGCGACCAGCATCATTCTCGCCTTTGTTCTGATGTTCATAACCGCAGTGGCGGGCGGAGCTACCAATGGCGTCCTGATTAGATACGGTAAATTCACGGCGGTTGCGGCAACCCTGACTGCGTATATCGGCATCCAGGGCGCTAGCTACTTATTGCGTGAAACTCCTGGCGGCTACATCAGCCAGAGCGTCTCGGCGAAAATTACTGGCTCTTGGGGTCCAATTCCAGTCGCGTTCATTATTCTGGCAGTCCTCTCTTTCGGTTTGGAGTACTTTGTTCGTAATAGCGGATGGGGCATGCGTCTTCGTGCGGTTGGATCAGATGAGGAATCAGCACGACGCATCGGAATCCAAATCAACAAAACTGTCATAACCGCATATGTGCTCTCGGCTGTCTTTGCCGGATTCGGCGCCGTTATGTTGATGGCCCAGCTTGGCATTGGCGATGCTTCACAAGGCACATCCTTTACATTGCAATCAATCACAGCCGTAGTTCTCGGCGGAACATCGCTGCTCGGTGGCCGTGGCTCATTTATCGGCACGCTATTTGGTTCGATGTTGTTAATTCAGGTCTTGAACGCGACCACCTTCCTCAGCCTTTCGCAGACCTGGCAGTACCTCTTCCAAGGTTTACTCGTTGTCGCAGCCGCGGTTGTGTACACAGTAAGCCGCTCGTCCAAAGGCAAGAAAGGGAAAAATAAATGAAAGCAGCCCGTTTTCACGGCCAGAAAGATATTCGGATTGAGGAAGTTGCTAAGCCCA
>CAIUHB010000137.1 GCA_903898855.1 uncultured Actinomycetes bacterium
CTTCACCTTCATGGATGAGGCCGAGGAGGATGTGCTCGGTGCCGATGTAGTTGTGGTTGAGCATGCGAGCTTCTTCTTGCGCGAGTACAACGACTCGGCGAGCTCGATCAGTAAAGCGCTCAAACATCTCGGTACCTCCTGTGGGACTGGGTGGATCGGCTTAAGCCTAGCGGGGTTAGCGCTCGCCTTGCCTGCCCAGAATTAGTGGCTGTTGGGAGGTAGAACCCAAAATATGGGGGTTTTATGCCCGAAAGAGCCACTTATTCCCGTCAAAGGGCCTACTTGTTGAACGCGTCGATTCGGTAGCTCATACCTGTCCAGTAAACGCCCTTTGCCGGCTTTGGAGCTTTGCTCGAGTCCAGAGTTATCGTCGTGGTTTTGAGTGATTTATTGAAATTTTTAGCAACTGCACAGAGCGCATTTGCCTGAGTGAGGGCGAGTTTTTTGGAGTAGGCAAGATCGCGAGTGGGTGTATAGACGTAGCCAATACACGTAAGAATAGTTCCAGTCTTCAAATTGGATACATACTTTTTCAAGTAAGCAGTATCGAAAGTCGAAAGCTTTAGATTCTGATTAACTGAGTACAGCGTAATCGTTGGGATAATTTTCAAGGAAGCTGCTTTGGCTGCTAGTGCAGCATCGGCTGTTGCTTTTGCTTGTGCTGCCGAGATTGCTGCTTGCTGAGCTTTAGCCAATGAGGCTGCATCAGTTGCGGATTTAGCGTCAGCCGCTGCCTTGTCTCTTGCTGCTTGTAAGGCTGTTGCGGCTAGTGCTTCTGCAACTTTTACCGCAGCAGCATCTAATGCCAACTGGTCCGCAATAGCTTTATCCTGTGCAGCTTTCAATATTTCCGCATCTTGGATCACTTTAAGTGCTGCTGCATCAGCTGCAACTTTATCTGCAAGGGCTTTCGCCGCGGCGATTGTTGCCAAGCTATCAATAGCAGCCGGCCCAGAGGAGACGACTGGTGGTGCAATCACTGCGATCGGATTTACGACTACAAGTACTGGATCATTTGTGATTTGAGAGGTGACCGATCCATCAGAAGTGGCGGTGCCAACCAGCGTGGAAACTCCTCCCACAATGCTGTAAACCTTTGCTCCAGCCTTAATTTCTGTATTTGTTAAAGTTACCGAAATTGGAAACGTGGTCGATGGGACAGAACCATCAGGTGACACCCAGGAAACAACAACCGTCAATGGTGAGCTCCCTGCCCCAGTTATAAGCGCCAACTCCGTGCTTGGATCCGTGAGAATATTTATCGATATCCCAGTCGTACTAGGGAGGGCATTTGCTGGGATTGTCACTGAAGCTGCATTCGAGCCATTGGAGAAGCTCAGTGTTTGGCTTAAGACTGGATTAGCGTAAAAAGTTCCACCCATGGCAATTAATTTCGACGGCGCTATGCCAATTAATGAGGTACTTTGCAGGATCGAAGTGACGGTTGCAGAATCAGAAGCCTCCAAGAAATTAGAAGATGCCGCGCTCCCCATAACTACATGGCACTCTCCTGCGGCAAAGAATGAAATTAGACCAGTAACACCATTTACGGTGCAGATTGAAATAGAAGAAGTAGTCGAGAAGTTCAACGGTGATGTGCCTGTTGTAGTCGCAACTGTTGCAGATTCAGTCACTCCAGGTGAAAGAATCACGACACCACTATTAGGGTAAACCAGGGTCAAAACCGGCGCAATTTTAGTAATTACAAAATTTGCTGGCACATATGTAATGAGATAATTGGAATTACTTAAACTACCCTGCAAAATTTGATATGAACCTGCATCTGATCCAGGATCTCGACTCAACCCTCCAGTCAAAATATCTCCACCAATAAGCGAACTACTTGTGATGCTATAAGTAAGAGCTGGTTCGATTGACGTATTGAAATTCATGGTTTTGGCATCAGCCGTGACTGTAATTGGACGTGCAGAAATTAAGAAGGTTCTGGTTACCGGAGCTGCAGCCGCAATATTCAGGTTGCCTGTTTGGTTCGCAGTTAAAGAACAACTTCCTACTCTTAGGAATCGGATGGACGAGCCATTCACACCAGTCGCCGTACATGCAGAATCAGAAGCCGCGGTAAAACTTACGTTCAAGCTTTGATCGGTTATAGCATCTACAGTAAAGGTGTCTCCTGAATATTGTTGAGAAGGTATCGCATTAAACGTTATGGCTTGCGGTGCTTGTGAAATTACCAATGCAGCATTTACTCCATAGGTGACAGAGTATCCGGAGCTAGGTATAGCGCCACTGCAATGGACTACGTACCTACCTACCGAAGTAGTACTTGTTAGAGCAATTACGTTTGAGTAGGTAATATCGGTTTCAGAATAGAGTGAACAATTTGGGCTTGCATCTAAATGACCCGTCGGGCTTTGGGTATTTCCGATTGAGGGAGTAGACCCACGAAAAGTCATCGTTGAACTACTTATTGACGGTGCAATTGTCACAACTGTCGTGAGAATGCTCGCACTGAGCCCAGATGGTTGAGAGAGTGTGTAATTACCAGCAGCACTTCCTGAGAGGGTGTACCCGGTGGCCGTCATGCCAACACCAGTTCCCACGCCAGCTGATGCAAAGATGAAACTTGCTCCAGATGTCACCAAAGTCACGGTTGCACTATCACTAGATATCACTCCAGAGAGACTGGCAGTGCCTGAGGCTGTGGCAGTTCGAGAACCGTCATAGGACTTATCAACTCCGCTAAGTCCAGTGATGGTGAGGGCTATCTTGCTCACGCTAAAAGTTTGCGATTGTTGAACTGCAGGTAAGTAATTGACTATATCGCCACTGTCGTCCGCGGTAATCGTACAGTTTCCTGCACTGAGGATTGTTAAAGCACCTGATGTCGAGTTCACACTACAGACCAAGGGTGTCGCTGTACCAAATACGATAGTTCCAACTGCGAGAGGAGTTGTAAACGCATTTACCGAGTGCGTGCCCGCGCTTTCTCCATATGAAATACCTGATGGGGCAGCCCCAAAGCTTAAGTTTGTATTAGGCAGAGCTGACCACTCAGCAAAAAGAACTGTGTCGGCGGAAATTGTTACACCTGTTGCTCCAGAGGCATAGTGCATTCCAGAACCGTCGGGAAGAGTATTCCAGCCTGTAAATTTGAAGTTAGTCCTGACAAGTGATCCAGTATTTGCGGCGAGCATTAGGGCGCTCCCACCATAAACGTAACTTTGTCCCGATGGTGCTGAACCGCCTGTGTTGCTGTTGCCTGTATAGAGAATTACATAGGTAGCCGCTGCCCATTGCGCGTATAAAACAGTACTTGTTGTGAATTTCGCGCCAGTTGCACCCAACGCGTAGGACGTCCCAGTTCCGTTTGCGACTGAATTCCAACCAGTAAGGCTGTAGCCCTGTTTTGCTAAATTCCCCGTGTTTGTCTGAATTGTTAGGTCTGGGCCGCCTGCGTAGTAGGGCTGAGAACTAGGGACTGTTCCAGAATCGCTGGTATTTCCATTATAAGAAATAGTCAGATCCTGGCTCCACAGGGCGAAAAGTGTAATTGGTGCAGCAAAACTATAGGTGTAGCCGCTGCTGTAGTTTACTCCAGTTCCATTCGCAAGTGTATTCCAATTTAGAAAGTGGTAATCATTTCTTGCGAAAGTATTCAGATTGAGAACTGTATTTGAACTTGCCGTCTGACTACCCATTGTTCCAGATCCACCATTTGCATTAAATGTCACCAAATTCGGCGCCTGTACAGCCCACAGTGCAAAGAGCGTGAGATCAGAGGAAAAATTATAATTTTGGCCATCTAAATAAGTTGCAGCGCCAGATCCTGAAGTGTTCCATCCAAGAAAATTATAGCCAGTTCGGGAAAATCCATTTAAGTTAAGCGGTTGAGTAGAAGAAGCAGTCTGAGAACTTGTTGATCCGCTAGTAGCTCCATTACCGAGAAAAGTTACGGTGTGAGATACGACAATTACGCTCCACTGTGCGTACAACGTAGCATTAACAGTAAATGGAAAGCTTGCATTGTCGCTATAAGAATAACCAGTCCCACCGCTCACGGTATTCCAACCTGTGAACAAGTATCCCGATCTAATGAATGTGTTAGGAGTCAACGCAGTTGCACTTCCAGCAACTTGGTCAGCCATCGTTCCACTTCCACCATTTGCATTAAAGGTCACTGTCTTATTTACACCAGCAGTCCATTTTGCAAAGAGTGTTAAATCATTACTCGTCGTAATATTTGCAGAATCCGCATAATTTGTTCCTGAGCCGTCTGCAGCCGTATTCCATCCGGAAAAGACATATCCAGACCTCGTGAAACTATTTGCCGTGAGCGGAGTGGAAATTCCGCTAGTAACTGATTGAGTAGATGTGCTCGAAGGAGTTTGGTTGGAATTGAAGGTGATAGTTTTTATATTAAGTGCAGCAACGTAGCGGAGAACGACGATTCCAGAGCCGCCTGCGCCCGCGTTATAATCTTCCGGATCAGTTCCGCCACCTCCACCACCAGTATTTGACGCACCTGCCGTGGCATTTGCACGAATTCCTTGCCCACTTCCAGAATAGCCATATGAGCTTCCTCGGCCGCCACCACCAAGCCCGCCTGAACCGCCACCATTTAAGACCGGTGTTAAACCGTTGCAGTAATAATTAGAGTCTGAAGTGCCTGGAGCATTAAGGCCACAATAGGAATTTGTGTTTTCATTTAAGCCACCACCCCCGCCGCCTGCGTAGTAAGTAGGAGTTCCTGTTATGGAACTGGAGAGACCATTACCTCCATTTCCTCCAATGTGATACAAAATTGTATTTCCACCTGCGCCACCAGCGCCGCCGCCACCTGCTCCGCCACCGTACCCAGGGTGGGTACTTGGAGCGCCATTACTGCCTTGACCGGGAGTTCCGGCTGCACCACATGCACCAACCGTTACATTCGTACAGTCGTAACGCGAACCACCACCACTTCCACCGGTGGCTGCAACTTTATTTCCTTGTCCACCTGCTCCGCCACCTTTTGCAGTAATGGCTCCAAAAACCGAATCGCTACCATTTGTAGAATCGACGCCGCCACTGGCATTACCACCGCGTCCACCAGTACCGCCCCCACCTACTGTGATTGTGTACGCATTTCCTGAAGTGACTGAATAATTAGATCCTTGAAGTAAACCTCCGGCTCCGCCTCCACCCGAACCGCCGCCGCCACCACCACCGACAACCAGATAATCAACAGACGCTGTACCAAGTGGAATCGTTGCAGAATAAGAACCAGTTCCAAGAAATTGAACAACACAGTAAATTCCGCTCAACGTAACGGACACTGTCGATGAGTTAACTGCTCCCGATCCAGTAACGGCTATTTGGCAATTGCTACTTGAATCTGAAAGTACCGATGCGTGAGCAACGGAGGGTTGAGCGATAACGAGAAAATTAAAGAGAAATATCCATGTAAGCGCGACACTAAGCTTGCGTCCCAAGGGCATTGTGATCAAAGTTCCATCCCCGAGACAGGTAAATCCCGTTCGCTGACTATACATGACCTGATTGATCAGCCTTCGGTGCGCCTTCGCTCCCTCTTAAAGAATTCGGAGCATTCGGGTATTGCCAAGGGTATTCGGCTTAGCCGTCTCAAGATCTAAGAACTCGGCCACACCGGCATCGTAGGAACGTAAGAGCTCCTGATAGACATCCGGCTCAACCGGTGTTCCCTCGATCTCAACAAAGCCGTGTTTTCCAAAGAACTCAGTC
>CAIUHB010000138.1 GCA_903898855.1 uncultured Actinomycetes bacterium
GAACCAGAAGATGTCGACCTTCCTATTTGGGCCGGGGTAATTCCCATGGAAGTTACTTACAGCCAACCGATAACTGAGGAGACCGCCTCTCATCTTCCAGTTCCACCGAATTTGGAGCCATTATGGAAGTAAATCTAAATTGTCAGGAATTTGCAGAATTCATTGGCAATGAGGAAGTGACTTTGCTAGATGTGCGTACTCCTGAGGAGTACTCGGAAGGACATTTGCCTGGAGCAACACACATTGATATTCATGAGCCTAATTTTGTAGATGAGATTGAGAAGCTGCCCAAATCGGGAACGTATGCAATCTATTGCCGGGCCGGCCACAGATCCAAGGCAGCGTTAGAAATTGCAAATAAAATTGGAATATTTAACGTTGTGCATTTAGAGCCAGGTATCATTCAATGGATTGCCGAAGATAGGGAGATTGAAAATGTGTAGCAAAGTAACCTGCAGAAAATGTGGCAAGTTCACTTGGTCGGGATGCGGTGAACATATCGAGCAGGCGCTACATGGGGTGGCCGAGTCAGATCGCTGCCAAGGTCACGAGGGTGAAGCCAAAGAGCCTGGATTATTTTCCAGAATCTTTAAGTCAAACTAGTTCGAATAAATTCAAACTAGAGTTCGCTCTTAGATGTAAGGCTTCTGCGTACCTTGCTGGCCAAGAGGTAACCAACTACGCCCACGAGCAAATCGAAGGTAATCGTTCCAAGCGTGAACCATTCCACCTGGCCGCGGGTAAGTCCCCAAATATCCTTGAAGCTGTAATCAATGCCAAGCCAGCCCTCAATTGTTCCAGGGAAAATTACTCCCATAGATCCAAGGACTATGTAGGCAAGCACAACGCAGCCCATGATCTGGAAGCCGCGAACTCCTCCAGGGGATTTGAATGGTCGCGCTACTTCAGCAAAACCTCGGTTGAGTTTCATAATTGCCGGAATAATAAATAGGTATGAGACCAGCAAGGTAGATATTGCACAGCTCAACACCACTTTGAAGATAGCGCCGGCATCGCCATTAACCAGTTTCATTCCGGCAACTAAAAAGATTGAGGCCATAATTCCAGAGAGAGTATTGACGCGAATTGGTGTGCCAAATCGCTCACTGAATTCTCCAAACCAGCCATTCATAAATGCGCCGTCAGCAGCAGCAATTGCTTGCACGCGATCGGTAGACATCATCCATGATGAGCCAAGACCAAGTAATCCCACGATAAAGAGAATTGCGGCTATACCTAGCAGGAATTTGCTAGCACCACCATAAACGCTAAATACAGTTTCCACCGCGCTCATAAATCCGGCTAGTCCGCCAACATCTTTTTTGGGGACAACTAACAAGATGGCAAGTACCGGCAAAATGTAGGCAAGCGCCGAAACGATAGAACCGATTCGGATTGAAGGTGCAGTATCTTTTTGTGGGTCATACATTTCACCCGATGCCGCGTTTGGCGCTTCGAAGCCGACATATGAGAAGAGAATAATTGGCGCAACTGCCATGAACCCGGCGACGCTTGGAGCGAGGCCACCGAAATCAAATGGTTGGAAGCCATGTTTAATTCCGTAGATTCCAGTTGTAATCACCATGATGACAAGAACGCCGATTTTTGCGTATGCCGCGATGTTGATTATCTTCTTACCAATTTTCAGGCTGATCATGGCAAGGCCAATTGCCAGCCAGATGAATCCAAGTTTAAAAATCCATTCGCCAATAGATCC
>CAIUHB010000139.1 GCA_903898855.1 uncultured Actinomycetes bacterium
ACGATGGTCTCGGTCTCAGATAACGGTCCCGGTTTAAGTTCTGACCACAAGAAGCGAATCTTTGAACGATTCTTCCGAGCAGATCCTTCACGTGCGCGCACAAGCGGTGAGGGAAGCGGCCTCGGTCTATCTATCGTCGATGCGGTGATGAAAGCTCATGGTGGATCTGTATCAGTTGAATCTGAAGTAGGTAAGGGCTCAACCTTTACTTTGCACTTCCCTATCGCTGCCGATGAATAATCGGAAAGATTGTCGCCTCACCACTCTTAATTAACTCGACAGCTCTGAGCGCAGATTGATAACCCCGATAAGCAATCTCAAAGTCTGCAGGTGTTGAAGCAATCTCGCCGAGAGATGCAATTGGCGTATTGCTTCCGGGTTGAAGAAAGAAATCTAAGTAATGCGAATATAGTGGATCTGGTTTAAATACATGAATAGAACGGAGATACTTTCTGATAGTTCCCCACGCAGATGTAAATCCTTCGAGGTCCACATAGTGTCGGTACTTTCCAAACTCATCCTCATTGACCGGATCAGCCAAGATATCTAATGCATCAAACTTTCGCTGCATCTTTTTCGATTTAAAATTTGAATAGAGGGCCGTCAATTTCGCATCAATCTCATTCGGAAATTTCTTTGCCTCAATGCAGAAGGCGATTCGCTTGTTACTGTAGATATCATTTCCCGTGGCAGCGCCCGTAGTGGCACCTCGCCAAAAAGTAGTGGCTGTACGAGAGTTGAAATCACGCCGGGCGCTCTCCTTATCCTCATAAATCTTCGGAAACCGCGAGAGCAGTAGGTCCTTCAAGATATACGGATCTGGAACAAGCCCAAACTGCGGCTCACCTACTCGTCGAGAGAAAGCATAGATGGGCAGCTCTGCCTCAAAGAGAGAGAAATCATCAACTGCGCCGTCATCTAGGCAGAGGTAGAAATCTGGATTTCCCTTGCTCTGCGCTTCATATGCTGCAATCTTCACTATCCCCTCGCTGTATCCGGTTGCAAAATCCAGAAGTCGATCGGTAAAGAAACGTACGAGGTACTTGTCGAAGGCACGTTCGTTGAAGAGGAAGCGCGCCTCATCCAAGCTACGAGTTACTCTCACGATGCTTCCTGCCTCAGAAGTTGAGGAGTAAAACCCGAAGGCAAAGTCACTGGGACCTCTGACTCGATCTGGTTCAAACCCCAGACGCACTAACTCCTTGCCAAGTAAGGTCCCAGATTCACTCCGAGAAATCTCTAGCAATTGCCAGAAAGTGGAGCTGCGGATGAGCTCCTTTACTTCTCGGTCCAATCTGGCTTCCGCTCGATTTCGAACTCGACCCTGCAAGAGGGCGACAAATTTTGACTTCACCCCTGGGAAGAGGCGACCAAGAACTTTGAGTAGACCGGGGTAGCGCAGAAGAAAGTTATTTCTAAATCTGGTCAGCCATTCGATAGCTAAATTAAGCCAATAGTTCTCTCTACTCATCCTGAGTGTTAGTGAGAGTTTTCCATCGCGCGAAGGAGCGCGATTCTCTCTTCCAATGGAGGATGCGTTGCAAAGAGTTTAGAAACTGACCGGGAATCTAGTGGTGACTCGATCCAGATATGAGCGACTGCGTTGCTCTTCTGAGCCACGACGGTTGTGTCGGCCTGCAGTGTTTCAAGGGCTCTACGCAGACC
>CAIUHB010000140.1 GCA_903898855.1 uncultured Actinomycetes bacterium
CCGAACATCATTTAAAGAGGAAGTAACATCCGCTCTTAATTCAAACGGAATTGCACTTTCGGTCCAAAAGAACGCCGATGAAACCGGAATTCAATATATTCGCTTCGCAAAAGGCGAAGAAGTGATTGAGATTAATTAACTTAGATCCAGCCAAAAACTTTGGCCGCGTCTAGCGGATTCCCCACCTGGAGCCCTTGGCGCTCCTCGATGATTTCAATAAACTTCCCTGCTTCGAGAAGTGACTTTGGTGTTCCCAGATCAAGCCATGCTGTTCCGCGAGGCATTTTGATAACGCTTAATTCACCCGATGCCAGGTAGTCCTTATTGAGATCGGTAATTTCCAGTTCCCCGCGAGGGGATGGTTTAAGTTTTCTCGCCCGACCAGAGGCTGTTGAGTCATAGAAATACAGGCCTGGAATAGCCCAGCTTGACACTAGTTCGGAAGGCTTTTCAATCAATGAGATTGGATTTTCATTTTCATCAAACACAACAACACCAAATTCGGCAGGATTAGCAACGTGATGAGCGATGATGGTTGCTCCCCGTGGTGCTACATGCTTGATCAGGTCTCGCCCAAAGCCGAGTCCGTACAGCAAATTATCACCAAGGATTAACGCAGAGGGCTCCCCATTAATAAATTCTTCTCCAAGTATTAGCGCCTCTGCTATTCCGCTTGGCTTTTCCTGGATTTGATATTGAATGGAGACGCCAAACTGAGATCCGTCGCCCAGCAATTCCTTAAAGTTCGGAACATCTCGAGCGCTGGAAATCAGAAGAATCTCTCTGATGCCTGAAAGCATCAAAGTTGTAAGTGGGTAATAAATCATGGGCTTGTTGTAGACAGGCAGCAATTGTTTGCTCACAACAGTGGTCAAAGGCCTCAATCGAGTCGCTGAGCCTCCGGCCAAGATAATTCCACGCATAGGGCAAGGGTAGACGAGAACCGCTGATAAACTGAAGTTTGGAGGTATCACTTTGAGACTGCTTGTGACGGGTGGAGCTGGATTCATCGGCTCTAACTATGTTCGCCGGTTACTTGACGGGACATTGGAAGGCGCTACGAGCGTCACGGTTTTAGACAACCTTACTTACGCGGGAAATTTAAAGAATCTTACGGCCGTTGAAAACGATCCCCGCCTTACATTTGTAAGAGGTGACATATGCGATGCTCAGCTAATCAGCGAGCTATACAAAAGTACCGATGCCATCGTTCATTTTGCGGCTGAGTCACATGTTGACAGATCAATCGCATCATCTGCGGAGTTTGTTAGAACTAACGTATTAGGTACAAATACGTTGCTCGATGAACTGCGCTCGTACAAAGATATTCGCTTTGTATTGGTCAGTACTGATGAGGTTTATGGAAGCATCACCGATGGAAGTTGGGACGAAAAGTTCCCGCTCTCACCTAATTCACCTTATTCGGCTTCAAAAGCTGGCGGAGATTTGTTAGCCCTAGCTCACACAAATACGTTTGGATTAAATCTCTCAATTACTCGTTGTGGCAATAACTACGGACCCTTCCAATATCCAGAAAAATTGATTCCACTTTTTGTAACAAACCTGATTCAAGGCAAGAAAGTGCCGGTCTACGGAAACGGATTGAATTCGCGCGAATGGGTGCATGTTGATGATCACTGTGCGGGCATCCACCTAGCCCTTATGAAGGGGCGCCCCGGAGAGATATACAACATCGGGTCTCAAAACGACATGTCTAATATCAATCTGACCAAGTTGATACTGAAGTCAATGGATAAATCAGAGGATTCAATCGAATATGTGGCTGATCGTGCAAACCATGATTTGCGATATTCACTCAACTATTCAAAGGCGCAAGACGAATTGGGTTACGTTGAAAAAGTACCCTTTATCGACGGACTAAAATCGACTATTGAGTGGTACC
>CAIUHB010000141.1 GCA_903898855.1 uncultured Actinomycetes bacterium
CTCGATCCCGGGCTTAGTCACCATCATCGCTGCACTAATTGGTACTAGTTTGCTTGGACTTGTCGGAGGAATTCTGGCGGTTCCGATGGCAGCGGCAGTGATGCTGATAATGGATGAGGTTATCTACCCTCGAGCTGAGAAGAGTTAAATCTCTTCTGGTAACGGAATTGCGGCAGGGTTGAGAAGTGAAACAATCTCACTCAAGACGCGATATACCGAAGGCTCCCCTACCCATAGATGCTTTGCTTCATCCACATTAATTAATTTGATGTGGGGAATCGGCGCGAACTTTTCGGCCGCCTCTTTCGGTTGTAAATAATCATCAAATTCCGGGATGAGAGCGGTTATTGGTCGACCGTCCTTCGCCCAATAATCTAGATCCTCCCAAGTTGAGGTTCGAAGTGGTGGGCTGAGCAGAATCAATCCACGTACGTGAGGATCCCTGGCATAGCGAAGCGCCATATCTGTTCCAAAGCTCCAGCCTAAAACCCAGAGATTTTCCACCTGCAATTGGCTTATGCAAAATTCAATCGCCGCTTCAACATCATGTCGTTCGGCATTTCCAAAATCAAAACTTCCTTCGCTACTCCCCGCCTCACTTGTGGTGCCGCGAGTATTGAATCGAACAATCTCGATATTGGCCATGGCGGGCAGGCGATTCGCCGCTTTCTTGAGGATATGACTATCCATCATGCCGCCGTGAGTTGGGAGTGGATGTAAGCAGAGAATGGTGGCAACCCGTGGATTGAGCGGTGTAGCCACTTCTCCAACCAGCTTTAAGCCATCGTCGGTCTGTATCGTGATTGGACGCCGATTGGCGGGCAAAACGGTACTCGGACGTATTAACTCTGGCACGAAAGAAGTTTAGTCTTAGCTCATGAGTAGTACAGCCACATTTGCCAGCCATGATCCCGTCACCGGTGAGGTACTTGCCGAATACCCCAACTCCTCCCGTGAAATTGTTGACGCTGCCGTCGAAAGCGCGAAAGCAGCTGCCGAACATTGGCAACGGTATACCTATTCCGCACGCAAGAAAGTTCTTACTGCTTGGTGTGGCTTATTAACGCAGCGACTAGATGAGATCGCTGCGCTGATTCGTGCTGAGACCGGAAAACCGCTAAGCGATGCCACTCTTGAAGCAACGCTGGCAATCGGACATCTGGCGTGGGCAGCGAAGAACGCCGAGAAAGTTTTGCGTCCATCGCGGCGACCTTCCGGAATACTCATGTTTAATATGAGTTCGGTAGTCGATCGAGTTCCATTTGGCGTGGTCGGAGTAATTGGACCTTGGAACTATCCCATCTTCACTCCTATGGGTTCAATTGCTTATTCACTTGCCGCCGGAAATACTGTTGTATTCAAACCAAGTGAGTACACACCTGGCGTTGGCACATTACTCGCAACCACCTTTGCCGAAGTTGCGCCATTCCCCGGGATCTTTACAACAGTCACTGGACTTCCTGATACCGGAAAGTTTCTGACCGAGAGTCAAGTTAATAAAGTCTCCTTTACTGGATCGACTCGAACCGCAAAATTAGTCGCGGCCAGCTGTGCTACTCGAATGGTTCCGGTGGTTCTTGAATGTGGTGGCAAAGATCCAATCATCGTTGCAGCCGATGCACATTTAGCTAAGGCTGCTGAATATGCCCTCTGGTCTGCCATGTCTAATGCCGGACAGACATGCATTGGCGCCGAACGTCTCTATGTTGTCGATGAGGTGGCCGATAAATTTATTGCGCTCATTAAGGAGATGGCTGCGCAGATTCATCCAGGCAAAGATGGAAATTACGGTCCAGCTACCATGCCTTCCCAGCTTGCGGTCATTCAAAGCCATCTCAATGATGCGGCCAGCAAGGGTGCTCAATTTATAGTTGGCGATACCAACTCGGTGAAAGCCCCATTTGTAGAGCCAGTCATCATGCTCGATGTGCCCGAAAACTCGCTAGCCATGATGGATGAAACCTTCGGCCCGACGTTGGCAATCAATCGCGTACCCAATGTGGATCGGGCAATTGAGTTATCTAATGCCAGCTCCTATGGATTATCTGCCGCGGTTTTTTCCAAGCGAAACGGCAAGAAAATTGCCCGCGCCCTGCAATGCGGAATGGTTTCAGTTAATTCAGTCATTGCTTATGCGGCAATCGCTTCCGTTCCCTTTGGCGGAGTTCGAGATAGCGGATACGGTCGAATCCATGGACCTGAAGGTTTATTGGAATTCACCTATCCAAGAACAATGGTCAAGCAAATCTTCCCGATCCCGGTGGAATTCACTACCTTCAAGCGAACTGCCTTTGCTGATAATTTCATCAAGAGAGCTATTCGGATATTGCACAATAAGGGACTTGGCTAAAACTTTAGTCAAACTTATTAACAGTTATTAACAATTAGTATCGAGGCGCATCTCGAGTTCTCTGAACTCGTGGCGCGCGATCCTTCTTCTTATTCCAACATGGCGTATGCCAGTGGCGTCGACTTTCTAAATCATCCTCTGGCCAAGCCACAATATGTGGAGTCGCTGTTGGAATTAATTGGTCACATCCGGGGCAGCGATAAGGTTTATTAGAACTTGATCCAGTAATTTTGCGAACCATGTAGTTGCCTTCATGGTGCTCTTCAATTGTTGCACCTGAAAAACCGAATTCACGATCGCCTTCATCACTATTACCCGAGTTATGTGCCGGCGTAGCTCCGCGACGTTTTGGGTGATTACGGCGGGGGCTCATAGGGCTATTCTGCGATATTCACAGGTATTTTTCTCCAATTACGCTTGTTTTACGTCATTCTCAATTCTGCGCATCAGTGTGACCTAGGGCAAGATATACATATGCAGCAAACGGGTACGCCAGCAATATCGGTCCGAGGGCTGCGCAAGGGTTATCGAGATAAGAAAACGGCTACCAAGTGGGCGGTCGATGGAATTGACCTAGACATCTTGTCGGGCGAGATCTTTGCCATCTTGGGCCCTAATGGTGCTGGCAAGACCACTACCGTCGAAATTCTTGAGGGCTATCGAAAGCGTGATGCCGGAGAAGTCTTGGTTTTAGGAAGAGACCCAGAGCACCTGGGCAGCGACAATATCTCATGGCGCAATCAGATTGGAATTGTTCTGCAGAGCGCGAGTGATATCGGCGATCTATCGGTACGCGAAGTGATTCACCATTTTGCCCACTATTACACAGCCCCTCGCTCTCCCGAGGAGGTAATTGCCTCCGTGGGATTGAGTGAAAAGGCAGATGCCACAGTCCGCACTCTCTCCGGCGGTCAGCGCCGACGAGTTGATGTAGCGCTGGGAATAATTGGGTCGCCGGAGATTCTCTTTCTCGATGAACCCACGACAGGTTTTGATCCACAAGCGCGGCGTGAATTCTGGGAGCTCATCAGAAGCCTTAAGGCGCTCGGCACAACCATCGTCCTTACAACGCATTACCTCGATGAAGCCGAAGCTCTTGCCGATCGAGTTGCAGTAATAGCCGGCGGCAAGATTCTAGAGATCGCAACTCCCGGAACTTTAGGCAAGCGCAATCAAGCAAAAGTGCGCATCTCCTGGGCGGAAGGCGGCGCCATTCGGTCACTGGAGACTGACTCCCCAACCGCTGAAATCCTCGCACTGCATACTCGCTTTGCTGGTGAAGTTCCTGAGTTAACAGTCACTAGACCCTCACTAGAGGATATCTACCTCTCCATGATTGGTGAGAAATGAAACCATCAATCCTAAAACTTGGCTTGCTGCGCGGACGAGTAGAGGTCCTGCAATTTATGCGCCAACGCGAATCGGTCGTCTTTACCTTGGCATTTCCAGTCATTCTGCTCTTTATCTTTGGCTCAGTCTTTAAGAATCAGATCGCACCTGGCGTCAGCTTTAGTCAGTATTTTGTTGCCGGCATGATTGCATCTGGTTTAGTAAATACCGGCTTCCAACAACTTGCCATCTTCATCCCCATGGAACGAGATATGGGAACGCTCAAGCGATTGCGTGGCATCCCGATGTCACCTATCTCCTACTTCATTGGCAAGGCGGTCGTTGTTGCCTATGCCATGGTCCTGCAAGTAGCCCTCTTAATGTTAATTGGGCGCTTCTTCTTCAAACTCCATCTGCCGGTATCTGCTCAACTATGGTTGCGCTTTGCGCTTCTACTTATTGTTGGATCTGTTGCTTCCACTATTTTAGGAATTGCTTTCTCATCTATTCCCAAGAGTGGTCGCGGTGCTTCCGCGCTCGTTTCACCAGTTGTGATAGTTCTGCAATTTATTAGCGGCGTCTTCTTTGTCTTCTCTGACCTACCTAAATGGATGCAGCAATTTGCCGCGCTCTTCCCGCTGAAGTGGCTCACGCAAGGCATGCGTTCAGTCTTTCTCCCACAAAACTTTGCAGCCAAAGAGCCAGCTCACACTTGGGAGACTGGACGGATGTGGTTAATTCTCTTGGCCTGGATCTTGGCTGGAACCATCTGGGCTGTACGTAGCTTCCGCTGGGGAGATGAGAAATGAAAAAATTCGCCGTACTTCTTCTCTTAATTTCTCTGCTGAATCCCGCCTCCGCCTTTGCTGTAGTTAAGAAAGCAACGCCAAAGCCAACTCCAAAGAGTTCAACAATCACAACCAAGAAAACGGCAACTACAACAAAGAGAGTTATTCACCGCACCTATCGTCGAAGAAATGTAAAACCACTCCCCTCGCCATCACCTAAATGGCCACCGGCAAACTTCGTCAGCGGCGGAAGTGTGTATGGCAAGGTTCCCTCTGCCAAAGAGTTACAGGGCGTCCTGGCTGGGGCTGGTACAAAATCTCAGCTGTACAAGGATTCCCAGAGCTGCGTCAGCAAGGTCTGCGGCGTACTTCAAGTCGCCTCTGACACCGCCTGCACCTATTGGGAGGTTGACTCAATTCTCTACAGCGATCCAGTCGCAAAGAATGTAATAGGTACGCTTCATACTTACGCCCCAGGAAGCGCAGCGAAGAAGATTTCTACTATTTATCTCATTACACCTGAAACTCTGCAAGATGGTTACTTTGTTGGCTCGATAAAAGCCAATTGCTGGACACAACCGCCAACGGCGACCATACCCAGCAATGAATACCTGGCTAAATAATATTTAAATTAATTATTATTTAACGATTTGCTCCCGGGACCCAGAGCTGATCTCCAACTGCCTTATTGGTGTAACGCGCAAGGACGAAGAGCAAATCTGAAAGTCGATTGAGATATTTTGCAGTCAGCGGATTTACGCCGCCCCCAAATGCATGAATCGCATTCCAGGTAGTGCGCTCAGCCCGACGTGTTACGGTGCGAGCTACATGAAGTAGTGATGCTGCTGGTGTTCCAGAGGGAAGAACAAAAGAGCGAAGTTCGGCAAGCCCAGAATTGAAACTATCAATCTGCTCTTCTAAGTAGGTAATTTGTGATTCGAGAACTCGAAGTGGCTCTGTCTTTGGTTCATCAACAACCGGAGTACACAAATCTGCGCCTACATCAAAGAGATCATTTTGAATTCGAATGAGTAGCTTGATGACTGACTCCTCGGAAATGCCGCCCATGGCGAGCACTACGCCGATAGATGAGTTCGCCTCATCAACAGTGGCATAGGCTTCAAGACGGGGGTCGTTCTTAGAGGTACGACTCATATCTCCCAGCGCTGTTGTGCCATCATCGCCAGTTTTTGTGTAAATACGCGTTAGGTTAACCATGCCTTAACCCTATTTCACAACGGTACGATTGGACTAATGAATACAAGTGATCGCTTCCGCATCCTGGGCGGCAAAGCCCTGCGTGGGGAGGTTCAGGTCCCCGGGGCCAAGAACTCAGTGCTAAAGCTCATGGCAGCAACCTTGCTCGCTCCCGGCACCTCGACCATCACTAATGTTCCGGGAATTCTCGATGTCGAGATTATGTCCGAGCTCCTCACTCGTTTAGGTTGCACCGTTTCTCATATTCGCGATGTCGTAACTATTGAAGTCCCAGACCAGCCCTCCTTTCGCGCCGACTACGACTTAGTACGAAAGATGCGCGCCTCCATCAACGTTTTAGGACCACTAGTCGCCCGCGTAGGACGAGCTGAAGTAGCACTCCCTGGTGGAGATGCCATCGGCCCACGTCCTTTAGATATGCATATCAAGGGACTCGAAGCGCTAGGTGCGACTGCCAAAATTGAACATGGCTTTGTTATTGCAGAATCCACAACAGGCTTAAATGGCGCGTCAGTTACTTTAGATTTTCCATCGGTGGGAGCAACCGAAAATATCATGATGGCGGCAGTGCTCGCTCACGGCACAACAGTTATTGATAACGCTGCACGCGAACCAGATTTGGTCGATATCGGTGAATTCCTGATCGCTATGGGGGCCAAGATTGAAGGGCTCGGAACCACCACAATCACGATTCATGGAGTTGATCGATTGACGCCGGCAACACATGCCACCGTTCCTGATCGCATTCTCTCTGGCACCTGGGCATTTGCGGCGGTAATAACCGGTGGCGATATCACCATCAACAGCGCCCGCGCTGAACACCTGGAACTTCCGCTAGAGAAAATTACCGAGGCGGGCGCCGTCGTAACTCGCTTTGATGGTGGATTTAGAGTGCGCATGGATCATCGTCCAAAAGCCGTTGATGTGGCCACGCTCCCCTATCCCGGATTTCCTACTGACTTACAGCCGATGGTCATCGCAATGAATGCCATCGCCGAGGGCACTGCGATCGTGACTGAAAATGTGTTTGAAGGACGATTTATGTTCGTCAACGAACTTAGCCGCTTAGGTGCACAAATCCATGTTGAAGGCCATCACGCATCGATTACCGGTGTAGAGCAATTATCAGGCGCGCCTGTCATGGCCACTGATATACGTGCTGGCGTGGGCTTAGTGCTAGCGGGCTTAGTGAGCGAAGGCGAAACAATTGTCGAAGATGCGTTTCATATTGACCGCGGGTTTCCAGGATTTGCTGAGAGCCTCTGCGCGCTCGGCGCAGATGTATCTAGAATTTAAAAGTAATTAAGCGCTCTCGCCGAGAATTGATACTCGGTTATTGGAGACTGAGATAAAACCGCCATTGATGGTGAATTCATTTACTGAACCATCAGCAGCCTTCACGACAACCTGACCGTCGACGAGCACACCGAGCAGCGGAGCATGATCAGGCAAGATGCCTAGATCGCCCTCTAAGGTGCGAGCTGAGACCATGGTGGCCTCGCCCGACCAGACGCGCTTCTCTGGTGAAACTACTTCGACGGTCAAGTTAGACATGAATCAGACCTTACTTAGCTGTAGAAGCTGCGAGTTCGGCAGCCTTCTTCTCGACATCTTCCAGGCCACCGCACATAAAGAAGGCCTGCTCTGGAATATGGTCGTACTTTCCATCGGCCAAAGCTTCAAAGGCTGCAATGGTTTCTGAAAGTGGAACGAATGAACCATCGATACCAGTAAAGACCTTCGCCACGAAGGTGTTCTGTGACAAGAAGCGCTGGATACGACGTGCGCGACCTACCAGAATGCGATCCTCTTCTGAGAGTTCATCGATACCCAAGATAGCGATGATGTCTTGCAGATCCTTGTAGCGCTGAAGGATCTGCTTGATGCGGTTAGCCACCTTGAAGTGATGCTCGCCGATGTAGCGTGGATCCAAAATACGTGATGTGGAATCGAGTGGATCCACAGCAGGATAGATACCTAGCTCAGAGATTGGACGAGACAACACTGTTGTTGCATCCAAGTGAGCGAAGGTGGTGTGTGGAGCTGGGTCGGTGATGTCATCTGCAGGAACATAGATCGCTTGCATTGATGTAATCGAGTGACCACGTGTTGAGGTAATTCGCTCCTGCAATTGACCCATTTCATCAGCAAGTGTTGGCTGGTAGCCCACAGCTGATGGCATACGTCCGAGAAGTGTTGATACTTCTGAACCTGCTTGGGTAAAGCGGAAGATATTGTCGATGAACAAGAGCACATCTTGCTTTTGAACATCGCGGAAATACTCAGCCATGGTGAGCGCTGAAAGGGCAACGCGAAGACGGGTGCCTGGTGGCTCATCCATCTGGCCGAAGACCAATGCAGTCTTATTGATAACGCCAGTCTCTGTCATTTCGAGGAAGAGGTCGTTACCTTCACGAGTACGCTCACCAACGCCGGCGAATACTGATACACCACCGAAGTTCTCTGCTACGCGGTAAATCATCTCTTGAATAAGAACGGTCTTACCTACACCAGCACCACCGAAGAGACCGATCTTTCCACCACGAACATATGGAGTAAGTAGATCGATAACTTTGATGCCGGTTTCAAACATCTCGGTCTTAGACTCAAGTTGATCGAAGGCCGGAGCTGTGCGGTGAATTGGCCAGCGCTCCTTGATATCCAAAGACGAGGTAGGAACGTCGAGTGATTCGCCGAGGGTATTAAATACGTGGCCCTTGGTGACATCGCCGACTGGTACAGAGATAGGAGCGCCAGTATCGACTACTGCCGCACCGCGAACCATTCCATCTGTAGGTTGCATCGAGATAGCGCGGACGAGGTTATCGCCGATGTGCTGAGCAACCTCGAGAGTCAAGGTGCGCTTCTCGCCAGCTAGAGTCACATCAACGTGAAGTGCGTTGAAGATCTCTGGCATTGAATCGGCTGGGAATTCAATATCCACGACCGGTCCAATAACGCGTGCTACGCGACCATTAGATTTTGTTGACGACATCATTCGCTCCCTGCGCTAGCTGAGGCAAGCGCATCTGCGCCGCCCACAATTTCACTGATCTCTTGCGTAATTTCGGCCTGACGAGCTGCGTTAGCTAGTCGGGTCAAAGACTTGATGAGTTCATCAGCATTATCTGTAGCTGACTTCATCGCGCGACGGCGAGCTGCATGCTCAGAAGCAGCAGATTGCAACATCGCGTTAAAGACTCGAGCCTGTACATAGCGAGGTAGGAGTGCATCCAAAACTTCGCCGGCATTTGGTTCGAATTCATACATGGGCAGCAAGCCCTCTGGGCGTTCTGCTGCATCTACTTCAAGTGGCAGAACTTGAGCAGCCACTGGAGTCTGAGTAATCATGGATTTAAATTCTGTGTAGACGATATGTAGTTCGTCGACGCCAAGCAGATCGCTTGCAGAATCAGTAGTGAATGCGTTGATCAAGCTCTCAGAGACCTCAACTGCATTTGCATATTGTGGGTTATCTGAAAAACCAGTCCATGAGTTAGCAATCGCGCGATCGCGGAATCGGTAATAGTTCACTGATTTGCGACCAACCAGATAAGCAGCAACTTCCAGACCACGCGCCTTTAGGTCAGCAATCAGGAGATCGCCTTCCTTGATTGCAGCGTTGGAGTAGGCGCCAGCCATTCCACGGTCAGCAGTAATAATCAGAACTGCTGCTCGCTTTGCACTCTCACTCGCAGTTGTGAGCGGATGTGAGGTGCTGGAGAAGGTTGCTACTGCTGAAACTGCGCGAGTGAGTTCAGTGGCATATGGAGATGATTGAGCAACGCGTTGCTGCGCCTTGAGGATACGAGAGGCAGAGATGAGCTCCATAGCCTTCGTAATCTTCTTGGTCGCTTTAACCGAGCGCATGCGCCGGCGATAAACGCGTAGTTGGGCACCCATGAGTTAGTTCGCACCACTTGCTTTGAACTGAGATTTGAAAGTAGTAACTGCTTCTTCGAGAGCTGCGACGGTGTCGTCGGTGAGCTCCTTGGTTGCTGAAATTACTTCGAAAATCTTTGGACGTTCGCGACCGATGAACTCAAGGAATTCAGATTCAAAGCGACGGATATCTGCAACTGGAATTGAATCCATCTTGCCGGTTGTACCAGCCCAAATCGAGGCGGTCATACGCTCAACCGAATAAGGCGAGTACTGACCTTGCTTCAAGAGTTCAACCATGCGAGCTCCGCGCTCGAGTTGCTGCTTAGAAGCGGCATCTAGATCAGAACCAAAGGCAGCGAATGCTTCGAGTTCGCGGTACTGAGCAAGGTCCAAACGAAGACGACCGGCAATCTTCTTGATTGCCTTGGTCTGAGCAGAACCACCAACGCGAGATACCGAGATACCTACGTTGATAGCTGGGCGTACACCTGCGTTGAAGAGGTCGGTCTCAAGGAAGCACTGACCATCGGTAATAGAAATTACGTTGGTAGGAATAAACGCAGAAACGTCATTTCCCTTTGTTTCAATGATTGGTAGACCAGTCATTGAACCGCCGCCGAGCTCATCAGAGAGCTTTGCGCAACGCTCGAGGAGACGTGAGTGTAAGTAGAAAACATCGCCTGGGTACGCTTCGCGACCTGGTGGGCGACGAAGTAGTAGCGAGACTGAACGATATGCCTCAGCTTGCTTGGAGAGGTCATCAAAAATAATAAGGACATGCTCGCCCTTGTACATCCAGTGCTGACCAATCGCAGAACCGGTGTAAGGAGCGAGGTACTTAAAGCCTGCTGGATCAGAGGCTGGAGATGCAACGATGGTGGTGTACTCCATGGCGCCGGCTTCTTCTAGTGCTCCCTTTACTGAAGCAATAGTGGAACCCTTCTGGCCAATTGCAACATAAATACACTTAACCTGCTTCTTAGGATCTCCGGACTTCCAGTTCTCCTTCTGGTTAATGATGGTGTCGATAGCGATTGCAGTCTTACCGGTCTGACGGTCACCAATAATCAACTGACGCTGGCCGCGGCCGATCGCAGTCATCGCATCGATTGCCTTGATACCTGTCTGCATTGGCTCCTTCACAGGTTGGCGCTGAACAACAGTAGGTGCTTGTAGTTCAAGTGCGCGCTGTGCTTCAGCCTTGATTTCACCCTTGCCATCGATTGGACGACCGAGTGGGTCGATTACGCGACCAAGGAAGCCATCGCCAACTGGTACGGAGAGAATTTCACCAGTGCGGCTAACGCTTGTTCCTTCTTCAATTCCAGTGAACTCACCCAAAATAACAACGCCGATTTCGCGTACGTCGAGGTTAAGCGCCAATCCCAAAGTACCGTTTTCGAACTTAAGAAGTTCGTTGGTCATTGTTGAAGGTAGACCCTCAACACGGGCGATGCCATCGCCAGCTTCGGTTACGGTGCCGATCTCTTCGCGAGCCGCTGCGCCCGGATTGTAGGAGGCAACGTGCTTTGCTAGCGCGTCGCGAATCTCCTCGGGTCGGATCGTGAGTTCCGCCATCTTTCTCTCCCTCTAACTAAATCAAGTAACTCTTGTATGAGAACTTGAAACCTTTATCCCGCGATAACTTCGCGAGCTTCTGCCAAACGATTAATAATGGTTCCGTCGATTACTTCATCAGCAAATCGGATGGAGATTCCACCGAGAATGCTTGGGTCGATTTCGACGTTAAGACGAACTGGTTGACCGATCTGCTTAGTTAAAGCTGCGATCAAACTCTTTTGTTGTGCATCAGTAAGTGCAACACAGGAACGTACGTGCGCATTGACGCGATCGCGACGTGCTGTGACCGCATGTGAATATGCATTGATGGTGCGCTCGATATTGCGACCACGAAGACCGCGAACAGCTTGCTCGATCAGGCGAAGTGTTGAAGGAGAGACCTTGGCGCCAAAGATGGCAGTTAACAGGCTCTGCTTGTGCTCTTCGCTATCGGCAGGAGTATTGAGCGCTTGCCGCAATTCTGGGTTTTCTACGAGCAAGCGAGAGAAGGTAAATACCTCACTCTGAACTCGCTCTAGTTCATCTCCGATATTTGCTGCTGATGCCTCAGCCTCAACTGCAAGTTGCTCAAGTGCGTCAGCCAGCTGTGTTGGGGTTGACCAACGTAGCGCTACTGCCGCACCGAGCAAGGAAATTGCTTTTGCATGTAAAGACTTGGCAAAGAGATCTGAGATGAGCTCTGCCTTTGACGCGCCATCGCGGGAAGGATCAGTCAGCGCACGGCGTAGGCCGATTGATGAATCCAGTGCGATGAGAGCTGTAAAGAGATCCTTGGAAATGGCAGTGCTATCGGCAGCAGAGAGTCCCTTGAGGGTCTCATCTAGCGTGCCGCGCAACTTCGCCAAAGATTGGCGAGAACTACCACCGAGGATAATCATTACTTGCTCTTCTCCATATCTGCTAAGAAGCGGTCGACAATGCGAGATTGACGAACCTGGTCATCCAACGCTTCTCCGACAATCTTGGATGCGAGTTCTGTGGCAAGAGTTCCAACTTCTTGGCGAAGTGAAGTCAACGCTTGTTGACGTTCAGCTTCGATTGAGGCGGTTGCAGCTGCAGTAATGCGAGCTGCCTCTTCCTGTGCTTTGCCACGAAGTTCTTCGATGATGGCAGCACCTTGAGCGCGAGCATCCTCGCGAATCTTCTGTGCTTCACCGCGAGCTTCATTGAGCTGGGCTGTGTAGTGCTCAAGCGCTGCTTCTGCATCACGCTGAGCCTTCTCTGCCTTCTCCATACCGCCTTGGATTGCCTCGGTACGAAGTGCATATGCTTTTTCAAACATTGGCACAACTTTGGAGCGCAAAACCAAGAAGAGCAGAACGAAGGCAATAACGCCAACGACCATCTCTGCGGTTTTAGGAATCAGAGGGTTAACAGCAGCCTCTGCTAATACGAAGTGGTTCATTACTGGCAGGGTTCTTACTTAAGAACGAATGCGAGAACGAGACCGAAGAGTGCCAACGCTTCTGCCAACGCGAAGCCAAGGAACGCGATTGGTTGGAGAACGCTGCGAGCCTCTGGTTGACGAGCGACGCCGCTGATATATGCAGCGAAGATCATTCCTGTTGCAATAGCAGGTCCGATTGCAGATAGGCCATAACCGACCAGGTTGAGTGTGCCGTGCATCTTTGTTGCCTTTCTTTTCTGTTTATCCATACAGCGAGAGCTGCATGGCTGTAGTGCGGGTAAAACTAGTGTTCGTCGGCGAGCGCTCCTGCGATGAAGAGTGCCGTCAACAAAGTGATGATGTATGCCTGTAGGCATTGGACCATGAACTCAAAGAAGGACATTCCAATTCCAAATGCAAAGGAGAATGGAGAAAGTACCTTCATGAAGAGGTGAGAATCATGGAGCATGTAATCGCCGCCGGTGATAAAGACCAAGAGAAGCAAGTGACCAGCGAACATATTTGCAAAGAGACGAAGTGAAAGTGTGAGTGGGCGAACCAAGAAGAAGGTTGCGATTTCAATTGGAGTAAGCAGGATGTAAACAGCTTTGGGTACGCCCGGCATAAATGCGATTCCCTTGAGGTACTTGCTGAGACCTTGCTTCTTAATTCCTACCCAGTGAAAAACTACAAACGAGAAGAGTGCGAGTACGTATGGAAAGCCCACATGCGACATCGCTGGGAACTGTAGAAGAGGAACAATTCCAAAGACGTTGTTGGTAATAACAAAAGTAAAGAGAGTGAAAAGGAATGGAACAAAGCGCATGAACTCATGGCCAATAATTTCTTCACCGATGCTGTTGCGAACGAAACCGTAGATCGCTTCGCCAGAGAATTGAAGTTTGCTTGGCACAACTGCAGCTTTACGAGATGCCGCAATAAAGAAGACTGAAATTAGAACAACAGAAAGCGCAACGAGAAATACTGGCTTTGTTGAATAAGCAGAGTGGCCAAAGACTGATGGAAGATTAAAGTCGGCTGTGCTCGGCGGCACGAAGCCGGGACCGCTAGCAACCACTAACTGGCTCACACGCTCTCCTCAATCTCGCCTAAATATCGCCCGGAAGGACCTGCTCATACAAGGTCATGCCTAGGCTGGTTAACTTTGGGAAGTCCCCCGAACCCTATTGGGAGAGTGGAAAAAATGAAAACTGTGCCGATGTGGCGGTGGTAACTAGCCCTGGGCTAGCGGCGAATTAACGGCAAACTAGCGGCGAACGAACCGGAGCCAGACCAGGTAGAGCGAGGAGCCGGCGCCGAGCAGGAGGCCAATCAGGGCGATGAAATGGGTATGGAGCCAGCTATCTAGAGCCAGGCCAATTCCGCCCCAGATAACCAAGCCTGAGATGAGGTAACCAAAGATCGACCAGGCTGCGCCCTCTTCATTGCCGGCGCCAAAACGGCCACCGCCATCATTGATGCCATTGCCATCTGTGCGGCCACGGCCGGAGTTGGAAGCTGGGGGCTTTTTAGCCATGAAGACTCCTTCTCGTTAGTCACTCGTTAGTTACTCGTTAATGAGCGGAACCGGTGGAACCGGTGATCAGTTCTGGGCAGGGGGTAATGGTAACTGGAAACGAAGCCGGAGGAATGCCCGAATCTCCCCCACCAGCCAGGCGGCAGTGATGGAAAGGGCCACGATGGCAAAGCTGGTTCGATCCACAGTCGCCGGCGAGGTGGTTCGAGTGACGATCAGTAGCAGCGCACCCATCACCAGGACCTTGGCGAAGTAAGAGAACATGGCTAGCGCCATAGTCGCCATGGGATCTAGGTTGCGAGAAATTTTCGCCACAAAGAGGTGCACCGAGAAGAAGAGAATTACTACCAGGCTTGCAAGCAGCGAACCGAATAGCCCCGACTTATGTCGCGCCACGGTTGAGCCAATCACACCTAGGACTGCAACGATGGACGAAGGCGCAATTGCACCACGCCAGAGAAATTTATCGCTAGCTTCGTCAGTGCCTGGTGCCGGTAGTGAACTCATGCCGCCGATACTACTCGGGCTGAACTATCACGGTGCATAACCAAGCCAGAGATTCCAAAGATCGCTAATGCCACCAATCCCGCAACCCAGATCGGAGCAAATGCAGCAATCACAGTTGGAAAAGCGAAGCCAGCGGTCCAGAGATAAAGCACAACCGTTGTGCGACGATGCGAATTGCCCATATCGAGAAGGCGATGATGCAGGTGCTCTCGATCCGCTTCAAATGGTGAGCGACCAGCGCGCAAGCGTCGAACAATTGCCATCACTAAATCAATCAACGGTATTGCCAACACTGTAAAGGGTAGCAAGATGGGAAGCAGCGTCGAGCCTGCACTTTGATTGGTCACTGAATTAGCATCAATCTGACCAGTCAAAGTAATTGCGGCCGATGAGAGTAAGAGTCCAAGCAGCATCGCACCTGAGTCGCCCATAAAAATCTTTGCTGGGTGGAAATTGTGCGGAAGAAATCCAATACACATTCCCAAAACGATGGCGGTAAAGAGTGAGGGTGCGCCGGCGCGGTTAAAGCCATTCACGACAGCTAATAGGTAGGAAAAACCAAAGAAGCCCATCGCGCAGATCGCAACGATGCCCGTAGCAAGTCCATCTAGCCCATCGACAAAGTTAATTGCATTGATAACAACCATCACGAAGAGCACGGTGATGAGCTGACCGATACTTGGTGGCAATGTAAGAATGCCGTTGATGGGCAACCACAAAATTTGAACTCCGTACAACAAGAGAATTCCAGCAGCTAGCGCTTGGCCAGCAAATTTAGTGAGCGCATCTAAGTCATAGCGGTCATCCAGGGCGCCTAAAATCATGATGAAAGTTGCGGCAAGAAAAATGCCGGTGGTGTCGTGGCCAAAAGATTTTCCAACTAAACGCAAGTGCGATACAACGAGCAAGGTAAGCGCCATCGCTGCCCACATAGCAAGACCGCCCCAGCGAGGCGTGATCACTGTATGAATGTCTCGCTTGCGAGGATCGACATATGCCCCAGCCCGCATCGCCATCTTGCGCACGTATGGAGTTATGAGAAAACAGAAAGTGGCAGCAAGAGCCGCCGTTAATAAATATTCGCGCATGAGTTAAGGCTTAGCGAGGATAGACCGGAAATTTCGCAGTAAGTGCATGCACTTCGCTACGAATTGCTGCGGCTTTACCTTCATCTTCGCCATCTTTGATCGCGCGAGAAATTAAGGATGCAATTGTCTTCATCTCTGGCACACCCATGCCCTGGGTGGTAGTTGCAGCAGTTCCCACGCGAATTCCGCTGGTAACTCCTGGCTTCTCTGGATCGTAAGGAATCGAGTTCTTATTGAGTGTGATGCCAGATGCGCCACAACGCTCATCGGCGACTTTTCCATTAACGCCAGTTGCGCGAATATCGATCAGAGCAAGGTGGGTCTCGGTCCCACCAGAGACTGCGCGCATTCCTTCGGATTCCAAAGCTGCGGCAAGCGCCTTAGCGTTGGTAATAACTTGCTTGGCATAATCTTGATAGGCAGGAGTAGCAGCCTCTTTGAGGGCTACCGCCTTCCCGGCAACAGCGCTCATGATTGGACCGCCCTGCATTCCTGGGAATACTGCTTTATCAATTGCAGCTGCATGTTCAGCCTTAGTAAGAATCATTCCGCCACGTGGCCCGCGCAAAACTTTATGGGTAGTAAACGAAACCACATCAGCATATGGAACTGGTGATGGAATGGCCTTGCCAGCAACGAGTCCAATGAAGTGAGCGGCATCAACCCACATAATCGCGCCGACCTCATCACAGATTGATCGAACGGTTTCAAAATCAATCAGGCTTGGATATGCAGTTGCGCCAGTACAAATCATCTTTGGCTTGTGCTCTTTTGCCAGAGCACGCAGCTCGTCATAATCGATGAGTTCATTATCTTGGCGAACACCGTAGGAGACGATGTTGAACCACTTGCCAGAGAAGTTGACCTTTGCGCCATGAGTTAAGTGACCACCATGTGGAAGTGACATCGCAAGAACAGTGTCACCGGGTTGAGTAAAAGCTTGATAAACCGCAACGTTCGCACTCGCACCTGAATGCGGTTGGAGATTTGCATGTTCTGCGCCGAAAAGTTGCTTCGCCCGCTCGATACCTAAAGTTTCAACTTTATCGACTTCTTCGCAGCCACCGTAGTAGCGCTTACCTGGATAACCCTCGGCATATTTGTTGGAGAGCGTAGAACCAAGTGTCGCTAAGACTGCTGGTGAGGTGAAATTTTCAGAAGCAATCAGCTGAACATTCTTTCGCTGGCGATCAAGCTCGCTGAGTAATACCGCCGCAATCTCTGGATCTTGTGATTGCAGTGCTGGGAAATCGGGACCGAAGAATGTGTCAGATGCCATGACCAAACTCTATAAGTTCGCCCCTTGGATTGTGGGAATAACCTCTCGGAGCTGACTGAGAGATATTGCCCCGACCCGGGTGGCGATAAGCGAGTTCGGGCTGGCTCTAACAACAGTTGATGGCTCGGCGGCGGCGATCTCCCCCTCATCGACATAGAGCCCAACCTCACCCGCCACTGTGAAGAGTGCAGCCAGTGAAAGCGCTGGTGGATTTCCGGCCGGCGCCGCACTCGATGCCGCCAGCGGACCAACTCGCTCGATGACTTCTCGCGTAAATATATGAGCTGGTACTCGCATGGCCAATTCGCCAAGTACTCCCCCATCGCCCAAATCCCAGAGCAAACTCGAACTTGGCGCGGTGATGAGAGTAAGCGCTCCCGGCCAAAATCTTTCGGCTAACGCCTTCATATCATCGCTGACAGATTGAGCGATGCCAGGTAAAACTTTGGCACTGGATAATAAAACTTGAGCCGCAATGCCTGGTGCATCTCCGCGCATTTGGTGTATTCGCGCAACGCTAGCTTGATTAAATGCATCGCAGACAAATATGTATCCGCTCTCCATAGGCAGCACCACAATTTCACCTGCGCGAATTCGATCGGCAACTTGTTCACTGGCGGCGTTGTAGGCAGCGGAATCTAGAGCAAGGCTGACTAGGTCTATGACGATGGAGCTGCTCATCTCTAAATATTACGACAGATGCGATAGTTGTTCGGCGAGGGCGCCATCAACCATTGCATGAATAGCTGTTCCCTCTGGCAAGTAATCCTCCGAGAGAATTTGTCCTCGTTCATGAATTGCCGAGACCAAGTCCCCCCGAGTAAATGGAATAACGATTCGAACTTCAACGCGTGGCCTTGGTAGCGCGCTTTCAATTGCCGCAAGCAGCGTCTCCACGCCAAAGCCGGTTCGGGCTGAGATGGCATAACTATTTGGCTCTTCCCGCAAAATCTTCATCAGCGCTTCTGGCGCCGCTATATCGGCTTTATTAATCGCAATGATCTCCAGAATATCCCCGCCGCCCACTTCATTTATAACCTGGCGGACTGCGCGAATTTGTTCGGCTGGATCTGGGTGTGAGCCATCAACTACGTGCACAATTACATCGGCGCCAGCAACTTCCTCGAGCGTAGATTTAAAGGCCTCCACCAGTTGGTGCGGCAGATGGCGCACAAAACCAACGGTGTCCGACAAGGTATAGATCCGACCATCGCCGGTCGTAACTTTTCGAGTCGTGGGATCCAAGGTAGCAAAGAGAGCATTCTCGACGAGTACGCCAGCGCCAGTAAGTCGATTCATCAGCGAGGACTTGCCGGCATTTGTGTATCCAGCGATTGCTACCGATGGAATCTGATGGCGAGTTCGCTCTTGCCGCTTGGTATCTCGCGCAACTTTCATCTCTTTAATCTCTTTGCGCAACTTCGCCATCTTGTCATTAATGCGGCGGCGATCGGTTTCGATCTTTGTCTCACCTGGACCGCGGCCACCAATTCCACCTGCTTGGCGCGATAGCGAATCTCCCCAACCGCGAAGCCTTGGAAGTAGGTATGTCATCTGGGCTAATTCAACTTGAGCTTTACCTTCTCGGCTCTTGGCATGTTGGGCGAAGATATCGAGAATCAGCGCGGTGCGATCGATAACTTTCACTTTTACTTTTTGTTCTAAGTTGCGAAGTTGCGAGGGTGAAAGTTCGCCATCGCAGACGACGGTATCAGCGCCAGTTGCAATAACGATTTGACGGAGCTCCACGACTTTACCCGAGCCAATGTAAGTAGCTGGGTCTGCTTTATCCCTGCGCTGAATGAGTCCGTCTAGAACTTGCGAGCCAGCGGTTTCGGCAAGTGCCGATAACTCTTTCAGTGAATTCTCGGCATCAATAACTGTGCCTTCGGTCCAGACTCCAACTAATACAACCTTCTCCAATCGGAGCTGGCGATATTCAGCATCCGAGATATCTTCCAGCTCAGTGGATAAACCTGCTACGCGGCGAAGAGCTTGTCGGTCTTGTAGATCGTGTTGGTTAAGTTCAAACTCATCAGCGCTATTTTCAGAGGCATCATATTTGGCAGCGGCTCTGGCCGATTCGGCAAGCAGCGTATCGATATCGATATCGAGCGGGTCGTTGCCCGAGCTATCTTTTTTGCTCACAAATACTTACTAACATCATGATCTTCAAGAATGACTGCTGGTCCGATCAATGTGGCATTGCTGTGTGGATCAATCTCCACCACGAGTCTGCCGCCAGGAGGATTGATGACCCAACGCGATGGCAGCCGCGCACCCTTTTTTAAAGTAGCAGCCAAAGCAACCGCGCAGGTTCCGGTGCCGCACGAACGGGTCTCGCCAACTCCACGTTCAAAGACGCGCATGGCAAGTTCACCGTTATCTAGGAACTGCACAAACTCAATATTGACGCCATCTGGGTACTCATCTTCTGGTGTAACAACCGGCGAACTTTTAAGATCTCCGGCATCCTTTACATCATCAACAAAGACCACCGCATGTGGATTACCAACGTTGATGTTGTAACCACTCCACGTTTGACCATTGGCAGTTACTTGAATTTCTCCATATATCTCCTCAACCTGCCCAAGGTTGACCGAGATATCGCCTTGGTCTGGAACAGCTAAATATTTCATTCCAGCTCTGGTGTTGATTGCGAAAATACCTGCAGGTTGATGGCCCTTCTCTATTAAATACTTCGCCATTACTCGGATGCCATTTCCGCACATTTCAGCGATCGAGCCATCGTTATTTCGATAATCCATAAACCATTTACCGTCGTGCTTAGTAATTCGAATGAGCCCATCAGTATCTAAACCAGATGAGCGATTACACATCGCGGCTACTTGGCCAGCCGTAAGCTCCTGCTGGTCCTCGGGATCGAAAATGAGAAGAAAATCATTCTCAGTCCCGTGGCCATAGGTTGCAATCATGATTTGATACTAGTGTTTAAAGCGCCGCAAGGATGGTTGAAAGACGAACTTGGCTATCGCCTGGAGCAATCCAAGTGATGCGCTCATCACGGGTAAACCAGGTCTCTTGTCGTCTGGCATATTGCCTGGTCGCAAGTGCAGTCTCGGCCTTGGCTGCAGCTTCGCTCAACTCTCCATGTTTCATCGCAATAATCTGGGCGTATCCGATCGCAGCCCTAGCAGTTTTACCTTCCAGCAGCCCCTGGTTGATGAGCGCTTCTACTTCATCAACAAAGCCTTGCTGCCACATCTTCTCCACTCGAGCATCGATTCGGGCATCTAAAGTCTGGCGATCCATCTGTAAGCCAAATTGCTTAGCACTCGGATATCTCGTGGAAGCTTCGCGCGGCAAGTTTGCGGTAAATGGTTTACCGGTAATTTCAATAACTTCCAGAGCTCGCACAACTCGACGCACATTTTCTGCGGGGATAGCCAGAGCTGCAGCCGGATCTAAAGTTGCGAGACGTTGGTGCATTGCCGCCGAACCTAGGCGCTCGGCCTCATCGGTAATCTTCGCTCGCACCTGCGGATCGGTCTCTGGGAAATTGAGATCATCCAATATCGCTTTTATATAGAAGCCAGTTCCACCAACAACAACGACTGAAGTTCCGGCGTTAAGTAATTCATCGACTTTAGCTCGTGCAATCTCTTGATACCAAGCGACTGTGACATCGGTAGAAACTTTGACTAGGTCGAGGAGATGATGCGTTACTCCCCCGCGCTCTGCCAGTGGAAGTTTTGCTGTTCCAATATCCATGCCCTGATACACCTGCATGGAATCGGCATTGACTATTTCGGCGCCAATAGCTTTGGAGACTTCAATGGCAATCTCACTCTTACCAGTCGCAGTAGCACCGGCAATTACTACCAGCTCGGCCACTATTGGCGAGCCTTCAGTGATGCCAAGGTCGGCATTCCCACCATAATGGGAATCGGGCCAGATTCAGCCATACGCCTTTGATGAGCATCTCCGCCCACAGTTTTTCTTACTGTTAGTGGTAGTCCATCTGCAACGACAAAGTTTGGTGAAGCTTCCGTGATTTTCACTGTTACTGCATCACCAATGCGTGGTGGGTTAGCAGCGTCAATTCCAAAGTGAACTAAGCGGAAATCTTTGGCGCGACCGCTCATGCGATCTCGCTCGCTGTCGTGACGTCCAAGGTGATCAGCGACCAAAACTTCAACCTCCTGGCCAACGACCTCCTGATTGACTTGATGGGAAATCTCTTGCTGAAGTTGGTGCAGCGCGGTGTAGCGCTCTTTCATAACCGCATCACTTATTTGGTCGGGCATAGTGGCGGCTGGAGTGCCTGGACGTTTGGAGTATTGGAA
>CAIUHB010000142.1 GCA_903898855.1 uncultured Actinomycetes bacterium
AGGGAGCAGTGAGTAGAGCAAAGGTGAGATGCGATGCGACAGCTCGCCATCGCGCAGAATCAAAAAGCGGAAGAGCGATTTAGGCATTCCGGAAATGGCGCGGGCGCGTAAATCAAAGGCGCGAGATGCCGGACCCATGCGATTCTTTGGGTGGTTGATATCAAAAGCCGAAAGATCTTCGGAGCCTTCTAGGTCGACCTCGTTCAGAACCGACTGTGTATTCAGGAAGGAGATGTGTGAATACTTACGAGCACGAAGGGCGGAAATTGAAGCAGTCAAGAATGCGATCATGGCGATGATGAATGCTAGATCGCGCGGCACAGTTGTCACCGAATACACCGACATTGCCACAACATTGACGCCAGCAACGGTGGTCTGTGGCGATCCGTTACCGAGAGTCACAATGGAATAAGCGCCAAGCGGCAACGAATCAGATAACGAGAGTGAATAAACGATATAGCCAGACTTGTTCGCCGAACTCGCGGTGAAAGTCATTGGAGTCTGGTTTTGTCCGATGAGCTCCACGGTCCAATGGTTCGATACCGCTCCCCCGCCAAGAACGACTTCTTGAACGCGTCCACGCTCCCATGTCAGCAATGGAATATCGATAGCCGTTGCGACGGTGGGTGCAATGACCGCAATCGCGGCTGCAAGAAGTCCGATGAGTTTGAGGCGCTTCACGGATTAGCCATCGCTCTTCAACGCATCAGAGATAAACCAAATGCCCACGATGACCGGGACGAAGATAATCAACATCTTGGTGGTCAGAATCTTTCCGATAAACGGAATCGTAAAGAAGACCACACCGGAAATATCTTGAAGCTTCGGATGCTGGACGTCTGGCGACGGGTTCGCATCACCCTTCATCACAAAGCCGCTCTGCGGATCTCCGCTAATAATTCTGTGGGTGAATGTTGCGACGGCCGAACCGTCGAATCGGCGCGCGGTATAGGCAACGATTGAACCGATATGGGGCTGCATGGTTGATGGCTTTGCCAACAAAACGATATCGCCGGGATTAATAGTTGGAACCATAGATCCAGTAAGAACAATACGAGCTTTCATGACGCCGGTGGCTGATAGGCCAGCAAAGGTAATGAGAATCGCGCTCAATACATAGCCGACAAACTTGAGAACCGTAACTCCATTGCGCGTGGCTGCTGCCGCGCCGGTGACGACGCGCTCGCGTGGAGCTTGAACGAACATCTTCGCCTTGCTCTCAATGATTTCGTTAGGCGTAATCAATACAGTCTTTTCGCCCAGAACGTTAGACATGGTGAAAAGAATTTTTGAATCAGGAAATTGAGATTCTCCGACTATTTTGACGTTGTCGTAGTCATTAACAAAAATATCGCGGTCCATGAGGTTGCCGCTAACTAGCTAAGCGGCTCGCCAGCATAATGGGCTGTCGTTTGAACAACGATTTTATAAACGCTCTGCGAATTCGCAAAGTCTGCGACTAAATCCGGATCGAAAGTAATCTGCACGTTAACGCTTGAATCGGTCGTTGGGTCAGTCGCGTTTTCAATGTCGGTGTACGCATTTGAGAGAGTATTGACCGTGGTGCTGTCGTTGCCAATATAAAACTTTGCGGCGTTATAAGTGGTGTAGGTATATGGAGTAGCGGCCTTAGATGTTGCTGAGTCCGAAGTTCCCAGCGCGGCCGAGCCGCTGTTGTTGTCAAAGACCTGAATAGTGAAATCGGTATTCGTGCAGGCGGGGTTGATTCCTTCGATATAAACCGAGTCTAAAGTCCAGTGGCCAGAGGTGCCCGTGTCATTAATGTAGCCTGCGAACGGCGTGATGGTCAACGGATACTGAGCGCTGTTACATGTAACCGTTTGTGATTGGCCATTGCCGAATTCGATGCTCGAACTCGTGGAAAGTGCCAACTTCGCACCAAATGCGGCACCAATAAACAAAACCGCAGCAGCGAATCCCATGCCGATGGCGCGCTTGTGACCGTTGCCGGTCCCAGCTTCCTCGCCATCAAACTCGTGATCGCTCGAGAATTCGTAGTACGAATCGTCTTCGAATTCCTCGAACTCCTCCGAGTTTCCTAAATTTAGGATTCCCATAGGTGCTGTACAGCTTCTTTCTGAAGTTTGTCGTGCCTGAAATGTGTTGGTTAAAGCCTTAAACAACCAGACCGTATAACGCACGATAGAAGCCGGCCCTTTGGGGCCGACTTCTAGTCGTACTACCTATTAAACGATCAAGCTTCTTGTTGGTAAGGCTTGAGTTCAAGCGTGTTTCTAGTTCATTAGAGAACTAGAACTTCAGATCATTGAGACTGAAGTGTGAGCTTGTAGATCTGGCCTGATGTTGCAACGCCGGTACCTGTTGTGAAGGCGACTGTTGCATAACCCGTGGTCGAGTTAATGGTTCCGTTATTACCTGCGGTAATACCAGCTGACCACTTGGTCAACGACCCAGGGGTTGTGGAGTACTGGAACGTTGCCTGGGTGTAGCCAATTCCGCCAGAAGTCGCGAGAGTTAGCGCACTGCTGCTTGCGGTGTTATCCCAAGCCTGAATGGTGAAAGTCTTTCCAGCGCAAAGGTTATCTGCTGTGTTTGTATCAAGACCTGAACCGCTGAAATTAATACCAGACATGTAGAAGGTTCCTGAACCGACGCCATTTACGAAAGAAGACAAAGGTGTCATCAAAATCGTTGCGGTAGAGGCTCCACCTGAACCAGAAGTACATGAAGTGGTCTGAGTTTGGCCTTGACCAAATTCCAAGTTACCACCGGTGTTGATTGAGATGTTGGCGGCGAGTGTCGAACCGACAACTGCGATCGCTGCAGCTGCAGCAATGCCAAGAATTGTCTTGCGTGATGAATTCACGCCGCGCTTCTTTGATGCAGCACGCTTCGGTGCTGGTGCATCTTCAAACTTTAAGATTTCCATTTTCTTTGTAGTCCTTACTTGTTCGTTTTAGGTTGTTACTAAAGGAATTGAGGGGGTTCCCCCCAAGGCCTGAACTGCTTTACC
>CAIUHB010000143.1 GCA_903898855.1 uncultured Actinomycetes bacterium
AATCGGACCTGCTTATGCCGACAAGATCAATCGCATCGGTATTCGCGTGCAAGATCTCTTTGATCCATCAATTCTTCGCCAAAAGATCGAAGGCGCACTTCGCGATAAGAATCAAGTTTTGATTAAAGTTTTTAACCGTAAAGGTATTGAAGTTGAAGACGTACTCAACGAGTATCTCGGGTATGCCGAAATTCTTGCGCCATATGTCTGTGATACCGCGCTGCTCTTAGATAAGGCACTTAAGGCAAATAAGAATGTTTTGCTGGAAGGTTCACAAGGCACACTGCTCGATGTTGATCATGGCACCTATCCATTTGTGACTTCATCGAACCCAACCGCTGGTGGAGCTTCAACAGGTTCTGGAATCGGACCAACCAAGATCACTCGCGTTATTGGAATCGTGAAGGCATACACAACTCGCGTTGGCTCTGGCCCATTTCCTACCGAACTCTTTGATGAGGATGGTGAAAAACTTCGCACCATCGGTGGCGAGGTTGGCGTAACCACTGGTCGCAACCGTCGTTGTGGTTGGTATGACGCACCAATTGCTCGTTATGCAGTTCGCGTTAACGGACTTACTGATTTCTTCTTAACCAAGCTCGATGTATTGACCGGCTGGGAGAAGATTCCAGTCTGCGTTGCTTATGACATTGATGGCACTCGCGTGGAAGAACTTCCTTCATCACAAACTGATTTTCACCATGCCAAGCCAATCTATGAATATCTTCCAGGTTGGAATGAAGATATTTCTGGTGCGCGAAGCATGGAAGATTTGCCGGCTAACGCTCGCGCTTATGTGAAGTATCTCGAGGAGATCTCCGAAGCGCCGATGAGCGCAGTGGGCGTAGGCCCGGGGCGCGATGAAACCATCGCAGTCAGAGACCTCATCAACTAAAAGATGAAGATTCTTCTGATTGGCTCCGGCGGACGCGAACACGCGCTCGCAGTTGCGCTCAAGAAGGATCCAGCACTTACCGAACTTCACGTCGCCCCAGGCAATCCTGGTATCGCCGAGATTGCGCCAACCTATCCACTAGCTACAAGCGATAACGATGCAATTGTCGCGCTTGCACAACATCTGCAAGTTGATTTGGTTGTTATCGGTCCCGAACTTCCATTAGTTAACGGCGTCGCCGATGAACTAAAGAAAGTTGGCATCCCTTGCTTTGGCCCATCAAAGGCCGCTGCTCAACTCGAAGGCTCAAAAGATTTTGCTAAAAAAGTTATGAGCGATGCCGGAGTTCCCACCGCCAAGAGTTTTACCTGCACCACCAAAAAGGAAATCGAGGAGGCGCTCGATCACTTCGGCGCTCCTTATGTTGTAAAGCATGATGGCCTTGCTGCCGGAAAAGGCGTTGTCGTTACTGATAATCGCGATTTCGCTCTAGAACATGCACTTCAATCTTCACAAGTTGTCATCGAAGAATTTCTCGATGGCCCAGAAGTTTCACTCTTTGGCATCAGCGATGGAACCAATGTAATTGCGATGCAGCCCGCTCAAGATTTCAAACGCGCTTTCGATGGCGACCTTGGTCCTAATACTGGTGGCATGGGTGCGTACTCACCACTTCCTTGGGCGCCAAGTGACATCATTGAACAAACTTTGAGTGAAGTTTTAAATCCCACCATTAAAGAGATGGCCGCTCGCGGAACTCCCTTTGTTGGACTCCTCTATGCCGGTCTTGCA
>CAIUHB010000144.1 GCA_903898855.1 uncultured Actinomycetes bacterium
ACGTCGATTCGCCGATGGCAATTTCTGCACTCAACTATTATCGAGAAGCCGTTCGCGACAACGCCACCGAGATCAAAGCAGGAGTATCCGAACACTGGGCAAACCAAGATCCCTTTGATGCCGGCACGCTTTTCCAGGCATTTACCACCGAAGAATCAAAGCGGCTCAACGAAAATGAAGGACCATCGATTCTAATTTCGGCAAGTGGAATGGCTTCAGGCGGACGAGTTGTTCACCATCTAGCTTTTATGTTGCCTGATCCTAAGAACACAGTCATCTTGGTTGGATTCCAAGCAATTGGAACTCGTGGACGTCAGCTGATTGAAGGCGCAGATAAGGTCAAGATTCATGGCGACTGGGTAAATGTCGCCGCTCATATTGCAAACGTTGAGAGCTTCTCCGTTCACGCAGATGGCGATGAACTCATTCAATGGCTAAAAACAATTAATAAGCCCACGCATCTTTACCTGGTGCATGGCGAGCCAGAGAGCCAAGCAACTTTTAAGAGTCGACTTGTAAAAGAGTTAGGTTGGGATGTCGTGATTCCAAATAGCGGCGAGAGCTTTACGCTGTAGGAGTTCCAAGTTTTGTAAGTGCTTCTCCATCAACTCTAAATACAGTCCACTCATCCATGGGAACCGCTCCCAATGATTTATAGAAATTAATCGAAGGTTCGTTCCAATCTAAAACCCACCACTGCAGCCGGGAATACCCACGCTCTACGCAGATCTGAGCCAAGTTCTTGAGAAGCGCTACTCCATAGCCCTTGCCCCGATACGCTGGGTCAACATAGAGATCTTCGAGATAAATACCGTGAGTTCCCATCCACGTTGAATAGTTGAGGAACCAGATGGAGATACCCACAATTTCACCATCGACATCAACAACATGAGCAAATACTTTTGGGTCCGGCCCAAAGAGTGCCTGGTGCAAGTTCTCGGCTGTCGACTTAACCGCATCCGGAGCTTTCTCGTAAACTGCTAGATCTTTGATGAGTTGCAGAATTGCCGGAACATCCTCCGGTGCTGCTGCTCTGATACTCATTTACTTAACCACTCGATGAACTTTATGATTCGCCGCTTGGGCAATCGGGCGGACAATAAGAGAATCAATATTTACATGTTCAGGGAGCATGACCGACCACCTGATGGTCTCGGCGATATCTTCGGCAACGAGCGGTGCCTCAACTCCTTGATAGACCTTCTCGGCCTTAGCCCCATCCCCTGCATTGCGATTGAGCGCGAACTCTTCAGTCTTAACCATGCCCGGTGCAATCTCGGTTACCCGAATCGGAGTTCCGTTTAATTCAAGTCGCAAAGTATTGGCCAGCGAACGTTCAGCGAACTTCGCCGCAACATAACTTCCGCCATTCTCGTAGGCGGCATGGGCCGCGGTCGAGGAGATAATCACAATATGGCCGCTGCCTTGGGCGATCATCAGCGGTGCAATCGCTTTAGTCATACGTACCGAGCCAACTACGTTGACATCGAAAGTCTTGGCCCAGACTTCTGGATCCGAGTCGAGCACGCTCTGGGCATCAAAGGCGCCACCTGCGTTGTTAACTAGTACTGCAATCTCTTTGCCATTAAGTGAAGCTGCAAATGCATCAACTGAGTTTTGATCTGTGACATCAAGCCTCGCTATCTGAATACGAGCGTCCTCGGCGGCCAATTGTTGGAGTTTTTCTTCACGTCTGGCAGTTGCAATCACCGTAAAGCCATTGTCGGCAAGTAATTTTGCGGTAGCGCGACCAATTCCGCTGCTAGCGCCGGTGATGACTGCATATCGACTCATGAGCAGACTCTAGCGTGAGGTATTAGCTTCCTTGAATTTATTGATGAAGTAGAGAAAGGTAGGGGCATGATGAGTGAACATACGGTCGATGCAGATTTTCTAGCTCTCCCATTAGCGGAGGTCACCCAAGCTGGAATCGAGGCAGCTCAAAGCCTTGGCGCCTCACATGTAGATATTCGCATCGAGCGAGTTCGCACCGGCATCTTGCAAGTTCGAGATGTTGCACTGGAAACTCAATCAGATGACACCATCGCCGGAATCGGTCTTCGCGTGATCGTTGATGGAGCCTGGGGTTTTGCTTCCTCGCCAACAATCTCAGTAGAGCAAGCGCGCAAACTCGCAAAGCAAGCAGTTGACCTGGCCCGAATCAGCAAGCCACTCTCAACAGAATTTATTGAACTTGCACCGGAACCAGTTTACAAAAATCGCCAATGGGTCAGCTCTTACGAAATAGATCCATTTAGCGTCGCCACTGAAGAGAAAATCGAACGCTTAACCGATCTCAACTCCCGCCTGCTAAAAAGCGAAGTGGTTAATCACGCCGAAGCCTTCACTATGTTTGTGAAGGAACAGAAGCATTATGCCGATTCATACGGAACTTCTACTACTCAACAAAGAGTGCGCATGCAATCCTCTATCGAGGCAATCAATATTGGAAGTGATGGATTTGAATCTATCCGCACTTTGGCACAACCCGCTGGCTATGGCTGGGAGTGGATGGGCAACTCGGTCTGGAAGTGGGATGAAGAAATTGATGAGCTGCCAACTCTGCTCGCTGAAAAAGTTAAGGCGCCAATTGTCGAACCAGGTCGCTATGACTTACTCATTCATCCATCCAACCTTTGGCTCACCATTCACGAATCCATTGGCCATGCCACTGAACTAGATCGCGCAGTGGGATATGAAGCCAACTACGCCGGAACCTCTTTTGCTACACCGGACAAACTCGGAACTTTAAAGTATGGATCAGCGCTCATGAATATCACCGGCGATCGGATTGTCGAACATGGTTTGAGCACTATCGGCTTTGATGATGAAGGCGTCGAGGCGCAGCAGTGGGATATCGTTAAAGAAGGAACTCTCGTGGGTTACCAACTTGATCGCCGCATTGCGGCCCGAGTAGGTCAAAATCGAAGTAATGGATGCGCCTTCGCAGATTCACCATCACATATTCCGATTCAACGCATGCCAAATGTCTCGCTAAAAGCTAATCTAAATGGTCCTGACTTAGCTGGACTCATCGCCAGCGTCGATGATGGAATCATGATCAAGGGCGATAACTCGTGGTCCATTGATATGCAACGTTACAACTTCCAATTTACTGGTCAACAATTCCATCGAATAAAAGGCGGAAAAATTGTGGGTCAACTTCGCAATGTCGCTTATCAATCTATGACAACTGATTTCTGGGGCTCGATGAAGGCGGTTGGAAATCAATCAACCTGGGTCCTAGGTGGCGCATTTAACTGCGGCAAAGCCCAACCAGGCCAAGTAGCTGCAGTAAGTCATGGAGCTCCGGCGGCAATATTTGAACAAGTCAACGTACTCAATACAGCAGCAGAGGCGGGCAGATAATGAAGCCACAAGAGATCATTGAGCGCATTACATCAGCTGCTAACTATGACGATTGCATTGTTATTGTTGAAGGTAAAAGCCAAACTAATCTTCGCTGGGCGAGCAGCACGCTCACCACAAATGGCCACATCACCGAACAGAGTGTGACTGTTATTGCATTTGCATCAGTACCCGGCGGGATGGCAACAAGTTCGATTACCTATCCAGATGTCGCTCCGGAGGATTGCCAGCGAATCGCGCAAGAAGTTGGCGCTGCGGCTCGGGCCTCAGGTGCCGCCGAAGATTACGCAGAACTTGTGAAAGATAAATCGATCGGTGAATGGAATGCAGAGCACCTAGCGACCTCTCCAGAAGTATTTAAAAACACCGTTGGAAATCTTGGCGAAATGTTTGCCAAGTCGATTCACGACGGCATAGAACTCTTTGGTTATGCCGAGCATACCCACCGGACTACTTGGGTGGGCTCCAAAGGTGGACTTCGCCTTCGCTTTGATCAACCAGATGGCCGAATTGAAATGACCGGAAAATCCCATGGTCGTTCACGTTCAACCTGGGAAGGCGTAGCAACTCGAGATTTCAGCAATGTCGATATCGCAAAAATTGATGCGGCAATTCGTACTCGCCTAGATTGGCAAGGAAATACTCGTTCGATTCCAGCTGGACGTTACGACACCGTCTTTCCATCTGGCTCAATCGCCGATCTCTATACCTACATGCTCTGGTCCTCAGCTGGAAAGAGCGCAGCAGAAGGACGCTCTGTCTTTTCCAACAAATCTGGCGGCAGCGCAACTACTCGAATCGGAGAGAAGCTAGCTAATCTGCCGATAAATATCTATTCAGATTCCTCTTATCCAGGTCTGGAATCTTCTCCATTCGTCACCGCTTCATCCTCGGATGAAGTTCGCTCTGTTTTTGATAATGGAATGAGCTTGCGCAAATCTGATTGGTTTACCAACGGCGAGCTAAGCGCGCTCATCCAAACTCGCGCTTCAGCACAGCAAACAAATCTTCCATATGTACCAATAGGTGAGAATTTCATTATCGATCTTCCGGGAGCGAGCGGAAGCTTGGAAGATTTAGTCAAGAAAGTTGATCATGGACTGTTGGTCACCACACTTTGGTATATCCGAATGGTTGATCCCACATCACTACTTCTTACTGGACTAACTCGCGATGGCGTCTATGAAATTAAGGGTGGAGAAGTTGTAGGCGCGGTCAACAACTTCCGCTGGAATGACTCACCTGTTGAGCTGCTCAAGCGAATCAAGGCAGTGGGTGCGACCTGCATCACTCAACCTCGTGAATGGGCGGGTGACGTGGAACGAGTCGCTGCTCCCCCAATGATTCTGGGTGACTTCAACATGTCCACCATCAGTCAAGCCAACTAAGCATTCTCAGGAATCTGCCTTAGAGTTCTCACCTATGTCTGACGTTCCAAACCTCGTAATCATCCCAACCTATAACGAGGCTGGAAATATCTCGCGCCAAATCGCAGAACTCGAAAACGTTCGCAGTCACCTTGCTCCCGATCATCTCTTTGATGTGCTGATTGTCGATGATGGAAGTCCGGACGGAACTGCAAAGCTAGTAACTGACTTAAACCTTCCTTGGATTTCGGTCGAGGTGCGTAGCGAGAAGTCAGGACTTGGTAATGCCTACAAGCATGGCTTTGCTTGGGCTAAGGCGCGCGGTTATAAGTTTGTCATTGAGATGGATGCCGATGGCAGTCACCAGACCAAGGACTTATACAAACTTCTTGAGGCTCCGGCAGTAAATGATTTGGTTATCGGCAGCCGGTGGATCCCAGAAGGCGAAGTGGAAAATTGGCCACTTCATCGCCGCTTACTCTCCCAGTTTGGAAATGTTTACTCATCTATTGCCCTGGGTTTTAAAATCAAAGACTCCACCAGCGGGTTTAGAAGAATTTCACTAACCGCCCTCGACGAGATTGATATGAGCACCATCAATGCCAAGGGATATGGCTTTCAAATTGAAATGGCTTATCGAATTGCTAAGTCAGGCCGGACTGTTTGCGAAGTGCCGATTACATTTATTGAGCGTATCGAAGGCAAGTCAAAGATGAGCATTGCCATTGTTATTGAAGCCCTGCTACTCATAGCCGAGTTGGGCATCCAGCGAATCTTCTTTTAATGCAACGAATTAAAAATCTATTCGCCTCCCCGCTTCGCCAAGCTTTGCTGGTCTATTTCGCCATTCGTTCCTTTATCTTCACAGTTTTCTTCTTCGTTGCCCTCTCCCAAAACAGATCTCCGCGCGCAGTTATGCTCCGCTGGGATGCGGCTTGGTTCCGTCGAATCGCACTCGAGGGTTATGGCCACCTCACCGTAAATAGTTCGCATCGCCATCAATGGGATTACGCATTCTTTCCATTGTTTCCAAACATTGAACGTTGGATGCATCGCCTGACAAATATAAGTTTGAATACATCTGGCTTACTCATCAATTTAGCCGCTTCGCTCGTTGCAGCTGCCGGAATTTATACAATCGCACAAAGACTCTATTCACCAAAGGTCGCGATATTTGCCGTAATTGCCTGGGCTTTGATGCCAGCTGGTTATGTTCAATGGTTGGCCTATAGCGAGTCGCTATTTACTGCATTTGCCGCTTGGTCACTAGTGGCTTTGCTGCGCAAACATTGGCTGCGGGCGGGATTCCTGGCCTTTCTCGCCGGTACCACGCGCGCGCTAGGTATTGCACTTGTTCTCGCCATTGGAATTGCGGCGTTGCATGAGTATTACAAGACTAGAGATTTTAAGAATTGGCGGCCTTTTGTAGCAGCTGCCATTTCCCCAATTGGGCTCTTAACTTTCATGTGGTGGGTAGGCACAAAGACTCATCGCCTTTTTGGTTACTTCTGGGTGCAGCGTAACTGGGGAATGCAGCTCGATTATGGCCTTGAGTTTGCGCACTGGATCTATCTACATCTAGGTGGAAAGTATTTTTACTTTGGCTGGGGAACGTTACTTGCTCTTGCCTTCGTTGCATTTATTTACTATCGCAACTTTAAAGATAGACAGCCATTGCCACTGCTGGTCTTTACAACAATCACGCTCTTCTTCACTTTTACTCCGCAAGGTTTCTTTGAATGTAAGCCTCGCTATGCCATGCCTGATTTCGCGCTCTTGTTCCCGATCGCGCTCTGGTTTGGAAACCGCAAGCGAACACATGCAATTATTGTCTTGGGAATTTATACCCTGGCCACTGCCGCCTTTACGGCCTTTACCTTGCTCGGCAAAGGCCCTCCGTAATCTATTTAGAGTGAAGCGAACGCTTCTTCGAGAACTGAAAGCGCATCATTGAGCAGCTCATCGGTGATAACGATTGGCGGCAAGAAGCGAATCACGTTGGCATAAGTACCAGCGTTGAGAATGAGAACGCCTTTGCTCTGGCAATACTTGATGACCTTGTTCATGGCATCTGAGTTGGGTTCCTTGGAACCTGGAACTACTAATTCAATTGCTTGCATTGCACCGCGACCACGCACTTCACCGATCACTGGGTACTTTGTAGCAAGTGCACGAAGGGCAGCAGCCAAAATATCTCCGATGTAGCGAGCGCGAGCCACTAAGTTCTCGGACTCCATAGTTTCAAATGCGCCAAGTGCGGCAGCGCATGAGATTGGGTTTCCGCCATAAGTACCACCGAGGCCGGCAACGTGTGAAGAATCCATTATCTCTGCTCGACCAGTTACAGCAGCAAGTGGAAGTCCGCCCGCAATACCTTTTGCAGTCACGATGAGATCGGGTTCTACGCCCTCATCCTCAACAGCAAACATATGACCAGTGCGAGTAAAGCCGGTCTGAACTTCATCAGCGATAAAGACAATGCCATGTTCGGTGGCAAATTTCGAGAGGCCAGGAAGGAATCCCTTTGGTGGAACTATGAATCCACCCTCACCTTGAATTGGCTCAATCAAAATAGCCGCAACGTTATGCGCGCCAATTTCTTTCTCAATCTTGTGAGTAATTAGCTCGAGCGCATCTTCGGTAATTGTTGCTGGGTTACCAGTCCAACGATATGGATATGGCATTGGTACTCGATAAACCTCTGGTGCAAATGGTCCGAATCCCTCTTTGTATGGCATGTTCTTTGCAGTTAGTGCCATGGTGAGGTTAGTGCGACCGTGATAGCTGTGTTCAAAGACAACAATTGCCGGACGCTTGGTGTAGTGACGGGCAATCTTGATTGCATTCTCAACTGCTTCGGCTCCCGAGTTAACAAGAAGTGACTTCTTCTTGAAGGTACCGGGGGTCATTGCATTGAGCTTTTCGCAGACTTCGATGTAGCCCATATAAGGAGCGACGGTGAAGCAGGTATGTGTAAATTTCTGAACTTGCTCAATCACATTCTCGACAACTCGGGAAGCAGCGTTACCAACATTTGTTACGCCGATACCGGAGCCAAAATCGATAATTTGATTGCCATCGATATCCAATAAAATAGCGTCGCTGGCACGTTCAATTACAACTGGAATCGACAAACCAAGTCCACCAGAAGTTGCGTCGCTGCGACGTTGTAGCGCCTCGAGTGATTTGGGACCAGGAATTGAAGTCACCAACCGACGTTCTTGTGGCAGATTTGTAAGTGTTGTCATGGGAAAAGTCTAAGGCTCATTTCTCCCCCACGAGACTTCAAGTTAGGCTTACCTCGTGAATTCTCGCCGTGAGTTACGTCAAAGTGCCCCACTGCTTGACGCTTATCTCTCCTACTTTGAGAGCTCGAGAACTCCTTTCACTATTCCCGGCCACAAGCAGAAGGCCTCGTTGCTAGATAGTGGGTTAGGGAAAGTCGTAGATGGAGATACTCCGCTCTACGGCGGTCTCGATGAAATCAAGCTCACCAAGCAGGTTTTGAAGAAGGCAGAATCCCTCGCCGCTAACTTGTGGGGCGCAGATATTGCTCGCTTCTCCACTGGTGGATCTACACACGCCAACCAAGCAATCGTGCTGGCACTTGGCAAACCCGGCGATAAAGTCGCAGTTAGTCGCACAGCCCATAGATCCATCTTGAGCGCATTGGTTCTCGCAGGGCTTGAACCCCTCTGGCTCTCGCCGGAGATTGAACCAAATACTGGCGTGCCAATAGGGATTAGCGTCAGCGAATTCGCCAAGGTAATTGATCAAAAACCCATTGCCTTGCTGTTGACCGAGCCTGGATACCTCGGAACTCTCTCTGATTTACCTGCGCTCATTGAATTGGCTCATGCGCATTCAATTCCAGTAATTCTGGATGCAGCATGGGGCGGACACTTCGGTTTTCATCCCCAACTTCCTCGTCACGCTTTTCAAATAGGCGCCGACGCACTTATCACCAGCACCCACAAAGCTCTGCCGGGTTACAGCGCCTCTGCCTTATTGCTCGCTAAAAGTAACTACCTCAACCTAGATCGTATTGAACAAAGTTTTGAAACCACCCACACCACCTCTCCTGCTGGAGCTCCACTTGCCTCTATTGATGGGACCCGCGCGCTACTTGAAACTCGAGGTGAAGAATTAATCTCCGCACTTCTTTCCAGCATCGCCATCTTTAAACACCGCATCTCTGCCGAGTTTGCTCTACCCATCTTTTTAGATGCCTCAAACTTTCCGACCGGACGCTTTGATCCCTCAAAACTTGTCCTGCGCGTAAATCAGCTAGGTGCATCAGGTGTTGAGGTTGAGAAGCGCCTACAGGAATTCAATATCCGAGTTGAAATGGCCGATCGTGACACGGTTGTTTTTCTGGCGACTTTGGCCGACACCGCAGCAGATTTTGATCGACTAGCCGATGTGTTGATACCAATACTCAAAGAGTTACAACAAGAAGCTCGCCCATCTGCCACATCGCTAAGTTGGTCCGTTATTCCCACTCGCGGCATTTCAATGCGTGATGCTTATTTTTCTAATACTGAGATGATCGCCGCTTCAGAGGCAATAGGACGAATTAGCGCCGATCTCATCGCGCCATATCCACCTGGCGTTGCAATTGTCGCACCTGGCGAGGTTTTAACCGCCCAGATTGTGGAAGGGCTTGCTGCCACTAAAGCGGCCGGCGTTCGAATCGCTTACGCCACCGATTCAACGCTTCAAAGTTATCGCGTTCTCTCTATTTGACGACCATTCATTCTTTCTAGCTCCTTAATTCTTGCCAGTTCGCACGCTCTCCTTGTTGAGTAATCTCTCATGCAAAAGGAAAAATTTATAAACTTATCGCCTGTAATATGAAATGTTCGAGGCTTGTAAATGAAGTTCCAAAATGCATTTGCCCTATATTGAGTAAGTCGAACCATCGACCCTTCTTCGATGCATTCCTCTGAATTCTTCTCCCGATTCATGACTTGCCAGCCGGACTTCTCCAAGGAGATTTCGTCGCATAGAGAACTACTTGATGGCCACAGCTTTGCGAGCCCTAACCTAACCAGTTCTGGATAGGCGTATCTTTCAAAGAAGGGAATCCTAGCTAGCGCCCTTAGGTAAAGTGGGGCCATCCCAAAGTCAAACTGCGGGGTAAATCCATTTGGAACTAGATCCCAACCAAGTATTGGCATTGAGTGACCACCTAACATTTTAGAAAAGAGAACTATCTCGTCCTTCCAAATTCACCATTGGAATCCGAATGTATCGACTGAACAATATATTTTATTGGTTTTTCACCCAATTTCCATTTGCATTTCATCGACACATTTACTTTGACTTGAGCAAAACTACTTTTTGTTAACGTTACTGATTCATCTATAAACCACCAGAGTTTTCTCGGCAAAGTTGTACTTACAGTGACTTTCTTTCCAGGACATTCGGTAAGAGCCTCAACATTCACGGTTCCGGGGACATGGCTCGAGATATGCGGAAAGTCCGATCGGCCATCACACCCATTACTAAAGGTTAGTAAAGCTCCCTTCTCGGGAATCATTATTAAATTTGAGGAAGCTAGCGCGCTTTGTATGAATCCAAGCGAAAAAAACGAAGCTAGAACTGCAACTTTATATAACTTATTTAGCAATGTGGCTCGATTCTCGTAAAGAGAACCAAGGTACTTAGCTCGTCGCCTGTAAAATTTAGAGTTTGCTAATGTGTGGAATTTAGACCCTAAGTAAGACTGCGCGCATCGAGTAACTCACGGGCAGTATTTTCAAATTTGACGAATCTTAAACAACCTATTTTGTAGAAATTAAGATCCGCGCTTTAATCAGCTTGCGAATTAAAGTTTTTGGCAACGGCTTGCCGAGCGGGATATGTAGCGCGCCTTTTGTGGTCACATACTTCTCGGAGAGCTCGGGGAATAGATTTAAGACAGATCCGCTATAAGGGTAATAGCCAATGTGGTTCTTATTGGCCAAAAGCCCAGCAACCGCTTCGCCATCAATAAAAAATGTAGGCATCTTGTATTTGATGCCCTCTTTGGCTTCGGGAATGATTTCAAGAATACGGCTGCGCATCTCCAAGATTGTTTCGCGGTGAATACCGTCCAGATTTCGATAATAGGGAGCAACAGCTGCAGGAATACGTCCCATAACTCCTCTTCTCCTATTTCTTGGAGCAAATTCAAGCAGATAGCCGGTGCTTAGCCAATTGCC
>CAIUHB010000145.1 GCA_903898855.1 uncultured Actinomycetes bacterium
CGCAGCGGACCAATCCGCATCGGTGTTTTTCTTATATTGCACGACATATTCGCTGACCGTGCCGGAGGCTGGCGCGGACCACGATAGAGACGCTTGCCCAGCCGTTGGTGTTGTAACGGTCAGATTCTGAGGGGTGCCAAAAGCGGGATCCGCATCACGGCCCCATAACTGGAACGCCATCGCTCCCAATCCACCATTCGCACCATTCGAAGCAGTTTGTCCATTCGCTGGCGTTACGCCGTTCCAAGAAGGAATATCACCGGGATTTCCGTCGCTTAATCCCAGGCCCACGGAGTCATCACAGCTTGAATAATTCGATTCGTTATTCCATACGATTCCCCACCGAGCAGATTTACATGGCGTAATGTTGAAACCGTATTGAGCGTAGCCACTTTGATAACTGAAATAGTTATTTGCTCCATTCATATACAGGGATAAACGTGGGTTGTATGGAGACGTGGATGAAAAAGCGCCGCCGGAAATGATGCTTGCGCTGGTCAGCAACGAATACATTGAGGCGGCGGAATAATTCTCTTTCCACACCCACGCACCCCAGTAATTGCTAGCAATATCACCACCATTCACAGCCGAACCATAGGTGGGGTTAGAAAATGCAACGAGCTCGTTGGAAATTGGATAACTGTCATAGGCAGAAAAAACGGCGTCGGTTGTCACGTCGTTGGTGAGTGAAGATGTATTTAATGTGTAAGTGCTGCTCGTGAATGGTGAGCTGGAGTATCCAAAATTCGTCGTTCCGCGCGCTCCCTTAGCCATAAGTATCCAGCCGGAGTTATTACTGGAACCATGATTCATGAGTGCAAAAACCTGCGTACCCGAACCAGTTGTAGTGCCATCGCTCGCTATCCAAATCGGTGTATCGACAGTATTTCCGTAGAGGTTATAGACCTCTTGTGCGCTTAAGGCGGGACAGGCTGAAGAGAAACCAATCTGGCACTCCGCCTGCTGCGTGCCCGCTGCCTTCGCCGGCTGAGAAATAGTCAGTACGGTGATCAGATTAAGTAGCAGCGCAGCAAGAATCCAGCGAACAATCCGCGCTGGTTGACTAAGCATTTTAAATTAGGAGTTAATGCCCTCAGGCGCTTCAAACCCACACGCCTTATGTGCGCCGTCACACCAGGGTTTTTCCTTGGATTGACCACAACGGCACAACGAGAAATCACTCTTGGATTCGATCACATTGCCATCGGCATCAACAATGTCGACAGTGCCTTTGATACGAATGGAACCGTTCTCTTTCAAACGGATCTGTACGCGTTCGTTCTCGCTCATGCTTATCTCCTATTCGAGATAGTCGCGTAGTTTTTGCGAACGCGATGGGTGGCGAAGCTTGGACATGGTCTTGGATTCAATCTGACGAATACGCTCGCGAGTGACTCCGTAGACCTTGCCGATTTCATCGAGCGTCTTTGCCTGTCCATCGGACAAACCAATACGCATCATGATGACGCCCTTTTCGCGCTCCGACAATGTATCCAAAACTTCGTGAAGCTCTGCCTGAAGCGTGGTGAACAAGACGTGTTCGCCTGGCTCGATCGCTTCGGAATCTTCGATCAAATCACCGAACTCTGAATCGCCTTCTTCTCCGAGCGGAGTGTGAAGCGAAATTGGTTCGCGGCCATACTTCTGAACTTCGACAACCTTCTCAGGTGTCATATCTAGTTCTTTAGCCAACTCTTCTGGGGTCGGTTCGCGGCCAAGATCTTGCAACATCTGGCGCTGAACACGCGCCAACTTGTTGATGACTTCAACCATGTGAACCGGAATACGAATGGTGCGGGCCTGGTCAGCCATTGCGCGGGTGATCGCTTGGCGAATCCACCACGTTGCATATGTTGAGAACTTGTAACCCTTTGTGTAGTCGAACTTCTCAACTGCA
>CAIUHB010000146.1 GCA_903898855.1 uncultured Actinomycetes bacterium
AAGTAGCCCGATTTGGAAATGCTTATGGCGCAAATCCCTTGACCTTCCTCGGCTTGGCCGGAATGGGAGATCTTGTTGCTAGTTGCGGATCAGCGCTCTCTCGCAATCGAACATTTGGTGAAGTACTTGGTCGCTCTGGCTCAATGGAAGTAGCAAGGCGTGAAGTGGCTAAGACTGTTGAGGGAGTTGCTTCCTCGCGCGCGATCCTAGAGCTCGCACACCGCGTTGGCGTTGAGGTGCCAATTATTGAAGTTGTCTCCGATGTTATTTCGGGAACCTGCACTCCTTCCGATGCCATGGATCGACTAATGACCGTCAGCCTTCGCGCCGAAATGTTTTCTTAAATGGCGAAAATTCGAGTTGCCGTTATAGCTGGTGGACAGAGCAGCGAGCACGAAATTTCCTGCATCTCAGCAAATGGCGTTCTTTCAGCCATCGATCGTGAGAAGTTCGAACCTCTTCTTATCGGCATTACTAAGTCAGGTAAATGGGTTTTGCCAAAGAGTGATGTGCAATTAACTATTGCAGATGGCCAACTTCCGATAATTCCCGAAGATTCAGAGTTGCTCTCGGCAGATATCAATGGTTTTGCCAGTGCCATAGGCCCGCTAAATATCGATGTAATTTTCCCGGTCCTACATGGACCTTATGGTGAAGATGGAACCTTTCAAGGCGCCTGCGAGATGGCCGGATATCGCTATGTTGGTTCAGGCGTTTTAGCTAGTGCAGTTGCGATGGACAAATCCTTTGCCAAAGCAATTTTCACCGCGCATGGACTTAAAGTCGCCGCTGGTTTTGATATTCACCAACGAGAGTGGCCAGCGGTAGCAGAGCAGGCTGCAGATCGAGTTCAAAGCTTGGGATTGCCCGTCTTTGTTAAACCCGCTCGCGGTGGATCAAGTCGTGGAACGACAAAAGTTAAGTCGCTGGCTGCAATCAACTCGGCTATTGAAGATGCGCTGAATTTTGATACCAAAGTAATGATCGAAAAGGCGGTAGTCGGCCGAGAGATCGAATGCGCTGTGCTGCAAGAAAAAGGCGAGACCAAAGCATCCGGCGTTGGTGAGATTAGAATTCTTGGCGACCATGAATTTTATGATTTCACTGCCAAGTACCTAGACAACTCCACTGAAGTGTTAATCCCGGCAGATATTCCAGCAGATATTTCTGAGCAAGTTCGTATCGCTGCGGTTAAAGCATTTAATGCTTTGGGATGTGAGGGGCTGGCTCGCGTAGATTTCTTCTATAGCGAAAGTGGCGAAGTTATAATTAATGAGATCAATACGATGCCTGGCTTTACATCTACTTCCGTCTATCCGAAGTTATGGAAAGCGGCGGGCAAGAGTTACAGCGATTTGATTACATCGCTCTTGGAGTCAGCGCTCACCAGATCGATGAGCGTGACTCGCTAAGTTTTTTTAGTAAGTAGTAACTGGGCAGGTCAGTGTGCGAGTAATTCCAGCAACTGCCTGAACCTTGGAAAGTACGCCGCGACCAAGTTCTTCCATTGAAGGAGACTCTGCGCGCATGATGACGTCGTAAGGACCAGTAACGCCTTCGGCCAAAGTGACACCAGGAATTGCAGCAACTGCCTTTGCAACGCTTGAGGCCTTACCGACTTCGGTCTGGATAAGAATGTAAACCTGTACTGACATGGACTCTCCTTTGGACGTGATAACCGTAGGCTACTCCCTGAAGGGAGGGGTGCGAAAATGGATTTAAGCATTGAAGGCCAGATGGTTGCCGTGCTCTCGCATATCTTCGCCTCCCGCACAGAACTTCCAGTTGGCATCGGCGATGATGCCGCAGTCTTGCCCATATCAACTTCTCATTCAGTCGTCTGCGCTGATATGGCGGTCGAAGGGGTGCATTTTAAGCGGGAGTGGTCTTCGCTCGCTCAGATCGGCGCGAAAGTGACAGCGGCAAATCTTGCGGATATTTATGCAATGGGCGCCCATCCTAAGTACCTCGTAGTAACAGCAGCTCTTCCCAAAGATTTCGGCGTTAATGAAATTACAGAGTTAGCACAGGGAATTAAGGCTGAGGCTGATCTGGTTGGCGCCGTGGTTGTTGGCGGCGATCTATCTTCATCACCAGTCCTAACTATTTCTATAACTGCCATTGGAGAGTTACCCGTTGGTGCCAAAGCAATTACTCGCTCCGGTGCCCACGTAGGCGATCAGATAATTCTCTCCGAGCTTCCCGGTAAATCTGCTGCTGGGCTAGCAGCTTTGCAAGCAGGTGCGACTACTAAATTTCTGGGCGATCATCAAAAACCGAAGGTTGGGTATGTAAGCGCTGAATTATTTGCGCAAAGCCAAGTCAACTCGATGATTGATATTAGCGATGGCTTACTCTCTGAAGCTGCGCACATTGCCAAAGCCTCTGGAGTGCAATTAGAGATTGATTCCAAGCTTCTTGCTGCGGTTCCATTATTCGCAGAGCTTTCCGAAGCGGCCAATCTATTGAAGGCAAGCGTTTGGGAGTGGATCTTGGCTGGGGGAGAGGACCATGTTTTTCTGGCAACAACCTCAAACTCCATTCCAGAAGGCGCTATTGTCATTGGCTCCGTCGTTACCGGCGAAGGTGTCGAAGTATTAGGTGTTTCAACTCCTGCCACCAGTGGTTGGACGCACTTTAACTAATTATGAAGCGGCTGCGACTCCTTTCCATTGTTCTTACACTTTTGGCAGCGACGCTTGGAGCAACTAGCGCAGCCGCAGATTCGCCAGTTAAACATGGTATTTACCAATTGGATTTTGTTGCGATCTCCACTCCATTTGGCCATGTAGATCTCTATCAGGGTCAGGTTGCCGATATGGTGACACGTTTAAGTAGTGCATATTCAACAATGACCAATGGCCAGATTACTTTCGCTCTTCGTTCTCTGCTTCCGCCCATCTCGATATCAACCTCAATTAAACAATCGCCCGACATTGTTCCGCTCATCGCTCAGCCACCGGCAGAAACAGGCTTTGCTGGAGTAATTACGATCGGAGTCATTCCGGTCGATGGAAATTTGCCCTTCGCGGGACAGGCCTATAACAATAATTACTTGCTTGTAAACCATGACTTCAATTCTTCGTTTCAAGTCATTGCTCATGAAATCGGCCATAACTTGGGACTGCAACATGCAGCTGCGGGAAAGTGTGATGCCAACGGAACGTGTACCGCGCAGGAATATGGCGATAACTCTGACTTCATGGGTACCTACACGCTAGGAAATATTCCGGGCGCCAGCATTGTGCGGATGAGCTCCTATCGCTTAGATCAACTTGGAATACTCAATTCATCTGAAATCACCTATGCCGACACCACCACCGATATCTCGCTAGTTCCAACATATGGCAAGAGTCCTGGCGTGAAGCTGCTCTACATTCCCATCGATAACCAGAATGGATATGCCATTGAGTATCGCCCAGCGATTGGCGATGAACTCCAACTCATGGCGACACAAGTTCCTATTCCAGGACAAAATATGTATTACCCAAATATTCCCTCATATGGCGTAATGGTTCGACAGCTCTTTGGCTTTGGAAGTGATTTTCAAAGTGCGGCACCAAAATATTCCTTTGCTGGATATATCGATACCGGTGGGGGAAATAACGGGGCATGGGTCAGCAAGATGAGCGTGCTGACAGTCAATGCTTTAAACGGCCGTCAAGGATTTGATGCCGGCGCCAGTACCACTCTCTTTGATGGAACTGTTATCTCCGTAGTAAAAGCCGATCAAAATTCTGGCGCACTTCTCCACATCGCCCGTCCGGCATCCACTCTTTCACTCACTTTTCCAGATTCACCAATTACAGTGAATTGGAACAACACTGATCCAGCCACAACTTTCACCAGCAATAATCAGAGTTCTATTACTCTGGCCAAGAGTGGCGCTCCGATTCCCTCGCTTGCCGTCTCCTTTCCACTTCCACGAACTTCGGCTCGATTAATAAGCGCGCAACTATTAGACAATGGAGTTGTTGTAGCCAACCTTGGGTATTCAGATTTGCAGTTAACCGCTCAGAACACGCTCTTAGCAATACCGACCGGCTCATTGACCTATACCCCAACAACACTGGGAACTCACACTTTGACTTTGACCATTCAATCCTCAACGGGGCAGTCGGTCACCTCCCAGCCATTTACCGCAAGCGTTGCTAATCCTGTTCTTAAGAAATTTACCCAACTTTGCATAGTTAAACCTGGCTGGGATTCGAACTGTCAGCCATACCCAAATTTCCAGTACAACGTATGTATCTCACTTCCGACCGGAACGCTGTACTACCAATCCGGCCAGAAGTGGATTGCCATGAAGAAGATTGTGGCCAAGGCGGATTCGACGCTCTGCCCGGATCCCGAGAACAAGTACTACGAGACGATCAGTGGTACATATCCCAATTCAAAATTGGGCAAAATCAATTTCAAGATGATCTCCAGAGGCAATGCTAAGTACACGGACTTGGTCGATACCTTCGCGGTAGTCCTGCGAACCGGAACGCGTTAAAGCAAAAGGCCCCCGAGTTATCGAGGGCCTTTTTACATCTAGGTGCTAAGAGTTAGCGTGTGACCTTTCCGGCCTTAAGGCAGGATGAGCAGACGTTTTGACGCTTAGGTGTGCTGCCAACAAGAGTGCGGACGCGTTGGATATTTGGATTCCAGCGACGACGGGTCTTGCGCATTGAGTGGGAGACCTTGTTGCCGAAGCTAGGTCCTTTGCCGCAGATATCGCAGTTAGAGGCCACGGTGAACTCCCTTAAATCTAGTAAGTAGTGCTTCGAAGGATTAACGAAGCTCGCTAAGGGATGAAGATTACCCCGACCACGCGGAAAAAGGCTAATCCGCGGTACCTGCGATATCCAAGGATATGAGCAGGCAAGGCGAGAGGATTGGGGCTATGGCAGCCCTGAACGACCGCGTGAAGTCTCTGGTGGGGGATAAGACTGCCGACGCGCTGGAAAAGGCCTTTGGTATCCAGAGCGTGGAAGATCTCCTTCGTCACTATCCGCGGCGCTACGTGGCGCGCGGGGCGCTCTCAGATATCTCAGAGCTCAAGGCCGATGATGAAGTGACCGTCCTTGCCGAAATCTCGGCTGTGAAATTGCGCCACGCAAATGGACGAAAGATTTTGGAAGTCATTGTTAAAGATTCTGGCAGCGGCCAACTCTCGCTGACATTTTTTAATCAAGCCTGGCGCGAGAAGGATTTAAAAGTTGGGCGAACCGGAATGTTCGCGGGCAAAGTGGGAGTTTTTAATGGCAAGAAACAACTCTCGCATCCCGATTATGAACTTATTCCTGATGGCAACGATGTAGATGCCGCAGTATCAGGATTCGCCGATACCTTTGTAGCGGTATATCCATCGAGTGCCAAATTCCCATCGTGGAAATTTAAGAAGTGCATTGATATCGCTTTAGATTCTTTAGATCCCATTCCGGATTATGCGCCGGAAGATTTACTCAAGAAATATCCAACGCTGGATAAAGCTTTTCGAGATATTCATATTCCAGAGACATTAGAGGATGCCCAAATGGCGCGGGCGCGATTGACCTTTGATGAAGCGTTGCTACTGCAGCTAATACTTGCTCAGCGCAAGGCGGAGCTAAAAGCACAGCAGGCCACGCCGCGTTTGATTCGCCACGATGGCATCGTCGCTGAATTTGAATCAGCTCTGCCATTCTCATTTACTGATGGCCAGAGAGAGATCAATGATGAGATTGCTGCAGATATGCAAGAACCTCATCCCATGCATCGATTACTTCAAGGTGAGGTTGGTTCCGGTAAGACGGTAGTGGCGCTTCGCGCAATGCTTTCGGTGATTGACTCTGGGGGACAGGCCGCGCTACTTGCTCCAACTGAAGTTTTAGCGCAACAACATTTCTCTACGATTTCTCGCCTACTGGGCCCGTTAGCTGAAGGCGGAACTTTGGGCGGATCCCCAAATGGCACTCAGGTAGCTCTGCTAACCGGTTCGATGAGCGCGGCAGCAAAGAAGGAAGTCTTAGTTCGAATAGCCAATGGCGATGCCGGAATTGTTATCGGTACTCATGCCCTATTGAGCCAAGGTGTGGAGTTTAAAGATTTGGGTTTAGTTGTTGTTGATGAACAACATCGTTTTGGCGTTGAGCAACGCGATGAATTGCGAGCCAAGGCAAAGTTGCCGCCGCACTTGTTGGTGATGACGGCTACCCCGATTCCGCGAACAGTGGCAATGACCATCTTCGGCGATTTAGATGTTTCCACGCTGCGCCAATTGCCGAGTGGGCGTTCTCCGATATCCACCCATGTGATTCCAGTTTTAGAAAAACCAGCATTTCTGACCCGGGCTTGGGAGCGAATTCGTGAGGAAGTGGCAAAGGGGCATCAGGCCTACATCGTCGCTCCTCGCATCGTGAGCAAAGAGAGTGAATTGGTTAAGAGCACCATCACCGATCGAGATCGTGAGATGGCGAAGTTACTTGGCCAAACTCTTGATGAAGAAGTAGGCGATGCTGATGACGATATGGCCAGCGTTGAAGAGTTGGCGCCACAACTTGCTCTTGGACCACTCAAAGGGCTGCGCATCGCACCGCTACATGGAAAGCAGAGTTCGGAACTAAAAGAAGAGACCATGAAAGCTTTCGCCGAGAAAGAGATCGATGTGCTCGTCTCCACCACAGTAATTGAAGTTGGCGTCGATGTTCCCAACGCCTCAACTATGGTGATCATGGATGCCGATCGCTTTGGCGTTTCGCAGTTACACCAACTTCGTGGTCGCGTGGGTCGAGGTAGCGTTCCCGGCTTATGCTTGTTAGTAACGCGGGCGGCCGGTGATACTCCGGCGATGGAGCGACTTACTGCAGTAGCAGCTACGCTGGATGGATTTGAACTCTCGCGCATCGACTTAGATCAACGCCGAGAGGGAGATGTACTCGGCCGGGCACAATCAGGAAGTAAATCGCACTTGCGTCTACTTCGAGTTTTGCGCGATGAGGAGCTAATCGTGGAGGCGCGCTCCTTGGCTGATTCCATCATTGCAACAGACCCCACTCTCACATCGCATCCAGCTTTGGCTCGCGAAGTGGCACTGGTACGCGAGGAAGAGCGTTCAGCTTTCTTAGATAAGGGCTAGGACTTACCCTTAGTCATATGCGCATCATTGCCGGCTCGAGCAAGGGCAAACCCTTGTACTCGCCCCCTGAGTCGACCAGGCCGACGTCAGATCGCGCCCGCGAAGGACTTTTCTCATCTTTGGAATCTGAATTTGGTTCGATGAATGATTTGGCGTTCTTAGATCTCTTTGCTGGTTCTGGCGCAGTTGGAGTAGAAGCCCTTTCTCGTGGCGCAGCATCGGTCTATGCTGTAGAACAACACGAGGCAACTGCAGCGGTTGCGAGAAAGAACTTTGAGTTAGTTAATAATCCAGCTGGAGATTTTTCAGTGGTGAATTCTTCGGTGGATAGATTCTTGACATCACCGGGGCTACCAAAGGGATTTGCATTCGACATAATCTTTATGGATCCACCATATCCAGTACCCAATGATGAGATTGAGAAGATACTTCGCACTATTTATCAAGATGGTTTATTGGCAAATAGGGGATTGGTTTCTATCGAACGCGAGAGTAAGAGCAAGCCATTTACCTGGCCCGAACCCTTTATTCAGGAGAAGATTCGCTCATATGGGCAGGGAAGTATCTTCTATGGCGGACTACCTGCTAGCGTTTTACCGTGAAACGCGTTGTATGCCCCGGATCCTTTGATCCCATCACCTTTGGACACCTCGACATCATCGATCGAGCATCCAAACTCTTTGATGAAGTGGTGATTGCGGTTCTGGTCAATAAGACCAAGACCACGACTTTTACCGTGGCCGAGCGGATCGAAATGATTAAAGAATCGACCGATAAATATCCAAATGTGAAGGTCGATTCCTGGAGCGGCTTGCTCGTTGAGTACTGCAAAGCCAATCAGATCGATGCCATCATCAAGGGACTGCGCGCAGTAACTGACTTTGACTATGAGTTGCAGATGTCCCAAATTAACCTCCAACTCAAAGGCATCGAAACTCTCTTTATGTCAACCGCCCCATCGCACTCATTCCTCTCATCATCGATCGTGAAGGAAGTGGCGAGCCACGGCGGCGATGTATCAAGTTATTTACCGAAGCCGGTTCTAGAACGACTATCTAAAAGACTTGAACTCTTGGCTGCACAAGCCGCAGAGAAAAAGTAAGGAGAACCACAATGGATGCAATCGAGCGAATTTACGCTGCCATCACCATGGTCAAAGAGGCGAAGGGCGTTCCGCTCTCTGCCAGTTGCGTCATGCACCGAGGCGAGATGTTAGAACTACTTGACCAAGTCCGCACCGCATTTCCATCCGACCTTGAGCGCGCTCAAGAAATTTTGCGCCAGCACGAGGCGATTATTGAAGAGGCGCGGGCATCAGCTGACTCGCTCATCGCACTCGCTCGAGAAGAAGTGGCATCCATGGTTGCGCAGACCGAAATTGTCGCAGCAGCTCGCAAAGAGTCACAACGAATTTTGGATGAGGTAGATGCTGAGGCGCGTACCCAACGCGATGATATCGATGCCTATATCGACTCTCGTTTGGCCACCCTCGAAGTTATTCTCAACAAGACCTTGGATGTAGTTAATCGTGGTCGCGAGAAGCTCGGTGGCGTTGAGACCAAGCACGCGCTCTCTGATCTCTCTAATAGTTAAGAGCAGCTATGAGCCGCAGCCCATATTTTTATAACACGCATGATTTGCCTCGTCGCGCCGGAGAGATGCGTCAGGTCTCGATCTCGATCGATCAACACGAGCCAATGGGCTTTGATATTTTGGCGATCCCATCGGATGAACCCATTGATTTAGAGATGACTTTGCAAGCAGTAACCGAGGGAGTCCTCGTAACCGCCCGAGTTCTTTCGGTGGCGGTCGGCGAATGCACCAGATGTCTCGATCCAGTCGAATTAGATATCGATGAAAATTTCACCGAGCTTTATGAATATGCCGAGGATGCCCGCGTGGTTCGAAAGCGCGAGAAGAAGATGTCCGAGCGGCAGAAGAAGGCGAAGGAGGAGGAAGAAGAGCTTGACGAGGAGGATGAGCTACGCCAGATGGAGGGCGATGATGTCGACCTCGAAGGCCCAATTCGCGATGCGATTATCTTGAACCTGCCTATCAACCCATTATGTTCAGCCGATTGCTCGGGTCTCTGCCCAGAATGTGGGGAGAAGCTGGCCGATCTGCCAGACGATCACGCCCATCAGGTGGCCGATATCCGCTGGGCTGGCCTAGAGGGCTTTAAACCCGAGTAAGCCCGACTAGGGCCGTTTTTACAACTGCCCGACTTTGAGAGATACTTCTGCCTTAGCGTTAAGCAGAAAATCGCTGCCAGACCATTAAAGAAGGGGTATCTTCATGCCAGTCCCAAAGCGAAAGATGTCCCGCTCCCGCACTCGTCATCGCCGTTCAATGTGGAAGACAACAGTCGCTCCTATCACCGCGTGCGATCAGTGCCAACAACCAAAGCTTCAGCACACAGCTTGCCCTACCTGCGGTACCTATAACCGTCGTCAGGTTCTCGAGGTCTGATCTGTCTGACTACTCACAATTAACGCAGGCGCTCGGCGTCGACGTTAAAGATGAGTTGCTTGAACTTGCTCTAACTCATCGATCATTTGCATATGAATCGGGTGGGCTTCCCACAAATGAACGCCTGGAATTTCTCGGCGATAGCGTCCTTGGTTTAGTTGTTACCGAAGAGCTCTATGCAAAGTTTCCAGAGCTCGATGAATCTCGACTATCTCCGCTGCGTTCTGGCGTTGTAAATATGCGGGCGCTCGCAGCAATTGCGCGCGAATTAAATCTGGGAGCATTTGTTCGAATCGGCAAGGGCGAAGAGAGTTCTGGCGGTCGCGAGAAGAACTCAATTCTGGCCGATAGTTTGGAAGCCCTTGTAGGCGCTATCTATCTCCAACATGGCTTTGCCAAAACTACCGATGTCATCATGAAATGGTTTGCGCCGGTAATTGAATCGGCGAATGCGCAAGGTCTGGGCCTTGATGGAAAGACTGCGTTGCAAGAGTTAGCTGCCGCAAATAATTTAACCGCTCCGGAGTATGAGATTAGTGAATCCGGCCCTGATCACGACAAGAGTTTTACTGCAGTGGCAATAGTTGGTGGCCAACGCTTTGCGGCGGGAGATGGAAAGAGCAAGCGAGAGGCGGAGCAGATGGCTGCTCGAATCGCCTTTGATTCATTGCAGAAAACCCTCAAGTAATACTTTAGATAAACGCCACGAAAGCCTGAGTGCAAATATTGCACGCTGCTTTTCCGATAGGTTCTCCTCGTGCATTTGAAGAGTATGACGCTTAAGGGCTTCAAATCCTTTGCCTCCGCAACTAGCCTCAACTTTGAGCCAGGAATTACCTGCGTTGTGGGTCCAAATGGATCTGGTAAGTCCAATGTTGTCGACGCGCTTTCTTGGGTTATGGGAGAGCAAGGTGCGAAATCACTTCGCGGTGGAAAGATGGAAGATGTCATCTTCGCCGGAACTTCTGGTCGCGCGCCATTAGGTCGCGCCGAAGTTGCAGTAACAATTGATAACTCCGATGGCGTTCTTCCTATTGATTTCACCGAAGTAACTATCTCTCGAATTCTTTTCCGCAATGGCCAGAGTGAGTACCAACTCAATGGCGAGACCACCAGACTTCTCGATATTCAAGAATTGCTCAGCGATAGCGGCATCGGTCGCGAAATGCACGTCATCGTTGGACAGGGTCAACTCGATGCGATTCTCTTAGCAAACCCAGAGGAGCGCCGCGCATTTATTGAGGAAGCCGCTGGCGTACTTAAGCACCGTAAGCGCAAAGAGAAGGCGCTTCGCAAATTAGATTCAATGCAGGCCAACCTTGCTCGAATTCAGGATTTAACTGTGGAACTTCGGCGCCAACTCAAGCCGCTGGGCAAACAGGCCGAGGTTGCTCGCAAGGCATCTGTTATTCAATCTGATGTCCGTGATGCACGATTGCGCTTATTGGCCGATGATCTAGTTGGACTTCGCTCAACCTTGGATGCAGAAGTCGCCGATGAAACGACCTTGCGCGGCCGTCGTGATGAAGTTGAACGCCTGCTCAACGAGAGTCGCTCCCGTGAGGAAGAGCTCGACCGAATTTCGCAAGCCGAGAATCCGATGTTGATTGCGGCGCAAGAGACCTATTACAAACTCACCGCGCAACGTGAAAAATTCCGTGGCGTGCAGTCACTCTCATCAGAACGTGCCCGATTCCTCTCGGAAGAGGCGGAAGAGGCGCGCTCTAGTGGTCGCGATCCAGAGGCTATGGATGCTGAAGCCCTCACCATTCGTCAAGAAGAGAGCTCGCTTCGCGGCGATGTGGCAAATGCGGCAACCGCTTTAGAAGCTGCTTCGCTGGAAGTTAAGAATCTAGAAGCCCAGCTTCATGTGGAAGAGAATCGAGTTTCTGCTGCGCTTCGTGCAATCGCCGATCAACGCGAAGGAACTGCTCGCCAAGAGGGCCACATCAATGGACTTCGTTCTCGTATTGATGCCACAAATGCTGAAGTTGCTCGTCTGACAAAGTCACGCGATGAAGCCCAAGCACGTTTGCAGAATTTCCAAGAAGAGTTCGCGCTCCTTGAGACCAATATTGCGGGATTAGATGCGACCGAGCCATCACTTGATGCAGATTTCGAAAAGGCTAAAGCGGCACTTGCTCAGATCGAGAGCGAACACGCAAAGACCCTTGAACAAGAGAGCGCTGCTCAACGGTCGCGCTCCGGTCTGGAAGCTCGCCTTGTTGCACTTAAAGAGTCGCTATTACATCGTGATGGTTCAGAGGCGATTCTCTCTGGTCGCAGCGAAGCAAAAGTTCGCGGTCGTCTAGCCTCACTTATCACCGTAACTCGTGGTTGGGAAGCGGCAGTTGCTGCTGCACTCGGACCACTCTCTGATTCCATCGTCGTTTCAGATATCTCATCTGCAGTATCTGCGCTCACCATGCTCAAGCGCGAAAGCGCTGGGCAATCCGAGCTGCTCGTTGTCGATGGTGGTTTTAGCGGAGCAACATCAAGCACCCCAGCTGGATTTACCTCACTTGCATCTCTTGTCACCTCGAATGAAATCTCAGAAGTTATTCCACATCTCTTTGCTGGCGTAGTTGCAGTAGAAGATCTCGATGAGGCCCAACGCGCCCTTCGCGTCGATTCATCAGTGAAGGCAATTACGCGTGAAGGTGATGTCATCACCAGTACACGTGTTCGCGGTGGTTCGGCTAGCCAAAATTCAGCGATCGAAATCTCTGCTCTGATTGAAAAGTCAGAGGAGGAGCTTCGGGCAATTATCGCGACGTGTGATCGATATAAATTTGAACTCGCTCGGATCGCCGAAAATCTTGAGGCGAGCAAGAAGGAGTACGAGCAGGCGCTAGCCAAGCTCAACGACTCTGACGCCAAGATGTCCGGCCTAGCTGAACAGATGGCGGTCGCGGGTCAGAATGTAAAGAGTGCACAAGCAGAAGTAGAACGCTTCAACTCATCAATCGCTGAGGCAACTGCCCAACGCACAAGCGATGAGAGTGATTTAGCTGCTGCAATCTCGCAATTTGAATCACAGCAAGAGCCAGAAGAGCCTGATCACACTCACCTTGAGGACCTTCGCTCAAAAGTTTCAGCAACACGTTCACTCGAAGTTGAAGCCAGACTTCAGGTTCGTACTTTGGAAGAGCGAGTTACCGCGCTTTCCCAACGCGCCAGCGCGCTGGAGAACGCCGCGAATTCAGAGCGTGAGAACGCAACCAAGGCGGTTGCCCGTCGAGAGGCGCGCGCAATTGCTGCAATCACTGCGCAAGAGATCGCAGATGCCGCTTATGAAGCGCTCATTCAAATCGAATCGTCTATCTCTAAGGCTGCCGCCGAGCGGGAGCGACTAGAAGTTGCTCGAAGCGATCGCGAGGGAGAAATCCTCGCTGTTCGTGGTCGTGGCCGCGAGCTTGCTACCGAACTTGAACAACTCACCTCGAGTGTTCACCGCGATGAGATTGCGCGCGCCGAACAACGCCTACGCATTGAACAACTTGAAGGTCGCGCCGTTGAAGAGCTCGGCGTTGATGTTGAGACTCTGCTTCGCGAATATGGTCCACATGCCGATGTCCCAACATTTGTGGAAGATGAAGAGGGAAATTTCGTTCCTGGTGAATTAATTCCATATCGCCGTGATCAACAAGAGAAGCGACTTATCCAAGCAGAGCGTTCGCTCAATATGCTCGGCAAGATCAATCCGCTGGCACTCGAGGAGTACACCTCGCTGGAAGAGCGCCTTCGCTATTTGGCAGAGCAACTTGAAGATTTGAAGAAGACCAAGCGCGATCTGCTCGATATCGTCAAAGAGGTTGATGAGAAGGTTCAACAAATCTTCCTTGAGGCCTACAACGACACTGCGCGTGAATTTGAGAAGATTTTTGCTCGCCTCTTCCCAGGGGGAGATGGCCGCTTGATCATGACAAATCCTGATGATCTGCTCAATGCCGGAGTCGACGTGGAAGCACGTCCACCAGGCAAGCGCGTTAAGCGACTCTCACTACTCTCTGGTGGAGAGCGATCATTGGTCGCTGTCGCTTTGCTCGTGGCAATCTTTAAAGCACGCCCAAGTCCGTTCTATGTAATGGATGAGGTTGAGGCCGCACTTGACGATACAAACCTTGGTCGCCTGCTCGGTGTCTTTGAAGAACTTCGCGAGAAGTCACAGTTGATCATCATCACTCACCAAAAGCGCACTATGGAGATTGCAGATGCGCTCTATGGTGTGACGATGCGCGGCGATGGTGTCAGTGAAGTTATTTCCCAACGACTTCGCGAATCTGAAACCGCTTCCTAATCTCAAGTAGCCATGGCGCTCTTTAGCAAGCTCTTCTCCAAAATTCGAGGCGGCCAGACTTCTGCCGCCGATTGGGTTGAGATTGAAAAGTCGCTGATTGAATCTGATTTAGGCGCAGCAAACTCGGCGGAGATCATCTCCCTTGCCAAGAAGGTAAAGGGCGATGAGATTGAAAGCGCGGTAACGCAAACCTTAAGAAGCTGGTTGAGCACTTCATCTCGAGAACTGACGCGCGAAGGTGGTCGCCCAACCACCGTTTTGATTGTTGGCGTAAATGGCACCGGTAAGACCACATCGAGCGCCAAATTGGTTGCGCTCCTTAAAGGACAAAGATCATCCATAGTTCTGGCAGCTGCCGATACCTTTCGAGCTGCTGCAATTGAGCAGTTACAGACATGGGGCGAGCGACTTTCAGTACCAGTAGTGGCAGGTAAACCTAACGGCGATCCAGCTTCAGTTGCATTTGATGCTGCAACACAAGCAAAGAATGAGGATGCAGATTTTCTCATCGTTGATACTGCCGGCCGCTTACATACAAAATCTGGCTTGATGGATGAACTTGGCAAAGTTCGTCGCGTGATTGAGAAAGTAACTCCGGTGGATGAGGTCTTATTAGTTGTCGATGCCACCACTGGACAAAATGGCGTAGCGCAGGCGAAGGTATTTATCGAAAGCGTGGCTGTCACAGGTTTAATTCTCACCAAGATGGATGGCTCGGCCCGCGGCGGCATCGCCTTGGCCATTGAACGCGAGACCGGCCTGCCAGTGAAGTTCATCGGCACTGGTGAGAGCGCAGCGGATTTCTCGCCCTTTAACGCCGAAAATTACCTCGCTGGGTTAATTGCGTAACACGCTCTTAACACAACGGCCCAAACTTTCACCTTCTGGAAATAGTCGCCGCCCCTTTCTGTAACCCCAGGAGGCGAACCTTTGGCCATCTCAATGGCGAGAATCTTGCATTCACTATTCGGGGGAAATAATGAGTTTTAATACTGGAGATACCGCCTGGATTCTCGTCGCATCAGCCTTGGTGCTTTTGATGACACCCGGCCTTGCTTTCTTTTACGGTGGAATGGTCCGCGGTAAAAATGTGCTCGGAATGTTGGCACAAAATTATGTAGTGATGGGCGTAGTCAGCGTCCTTTGGGTCACTGGCGTCTATAGCTTGGCCTTTAGCGGAAAAGGTAAGTTCATTGGTGACTTCCATCAATTTGGGCTAAACCATATCTGGCAGCAAGCAACAGGATTTGAAGCGCTAACTATTCCGCCATTGGTTTTCTGTGCTTTCCAATTAATGTTCGCAATCATCACGCCTGCACTTATCACGGGCGCCTCGGCCGATCGATTGAAGTTCGGCGCCTGGACTCTCTTCTCTGCCCTTTGGTTAATTCTCGTTTACGCACCAGTTGCGCACTGGGTATTTTCTCCGAGCGGATGGCTCTTTAAGCTCGGCGCAGAAGATTTCGCTGGAGGAACCGTTGTGCATGCCAACGCAGGTGCAGCAGCTCTTGCTGTAATCCTTGTAATTGGAAAGCGTCGTGGTTGGCCAAAGGAGCGTATGCGTCCGCACAATGTTCCTTACGTACTTCTTGGCGCTGGATTACTGTGGTTTGGTTGGTTTGGATTTAACGCAGGATCAGCTCTTGCAGCCAACACTCTCTCCGCCTTTGCCTTTGTAAATACCAATACCGCAACCGGTGCCGCACTGCTCGGCTGGATTTTGGTAGAACGAATTCGCGATGGTCACGCCACCACACTTGGTGCCGCCTCTGGCGCAGTTGCAGGTCTGGTAGCTATTACTCCAGCTTGCGGCTTCGTCAGCCCAATGGGATCAATCGTTGTCGGATTTGCGGCTGGAATTATCTGCGCCTTTGCAGTTGGCCTCAAGAACAAGTTCGGCTATGACGACGCCCTCGATGTAATTGGAGTTCACCTAGTTGGTGGAATCCTTGGTGCGCTGCTTATTGGATTCTTCGGAACCAAACTCACCAACGGAGCTGGACTTAACGGTCTCTTCTACAAGGGTGGTTGGACGCTACTTGGCCATCAAGCAATTGCAGTTGGCGCTGTGATTGCCTACTCATTCATCGCTACCTACATCTTGGCGAAGGTGCTCGACCTCATTATTGGGCTTCGCGTCTCAGTTGAAGATGAAGTAGCTGGCTTGGATCTTTCTCAGCATGCTGAAACCGCATACGAGACAACCAACTACAGCGATGGTTCGCGCTTCTCTACCTCTTCTATCGGCAACTAAGGAGCATTAAGAATGAAACTAATAACAGCAATCATTAAGCCCTTTAAGTTAGAGGATGTAAAAGATGCACTGCAGGCCTTTGGCATCACTGGCATGACGGTCTCAGAAGCAAGTGGCTTTGGCCGCCAACGTGGACACACTGAGGTCTACCGCGGCGCCGAATACACAGTTGACTTAGTACCCAAGGTTCGCCTGGAAGTACTAGTCGATTCACCTGAAGCTGACAAAGTCATTGATGTAATTGTTAAGGCAGCTTCAACTGGTTCGATCGGTGATGGAAAGGTCTGGTCCACGCCAGTAGATTCCATCGTTCGCGTTCGCACTGGTGAGCGCGGAGTGGATGCAATCTAATCTGATTAATCTAGACTGAATTAATGGGAACCCGAGAGCGGCGCGATCGCAGCGATAAATGCGATGCACAGCTCTCGGGTCTTTTCATAGATGCGCTTAAGCAATCGGGCACAGAACTCAATCGTTTCGCACTTACTGCAGTCGGTGGTTACGGCCGAGGGGAGTTGTCACCTGGTTCAGATCTCGATCTTTTGATACTGCACGACGGCTCGCTCAGCGAATCCAAACTCAGTGAATGTGTAAACGCATTTCTCTATCCACTCTGGAATACCGGCGCTGCTGTGGATCATTCGGTGCGAACTCGGGCGCAGACTCGCGAGACCGCGTCCCAAGATGTGAAAGTGGCACAAGGCCTGCTCGATCTTCGTCTTATTTGCGGTGCGAGTGAATTGGCCGAAGCCGTCGCTCAAGATGCACGTGAAGATTGGCGAAAGAGCGCGAAAAAGAATTTGCCTAAATTGCGCGCTGCCCTAACCGAGCGTCATGAGCGTTCGGGGGAGTTGGCATTTCTCTTAGAGCCAGATTTAAAAGAGGCGAGAGGCGGACTTCGCGATATTCAAGCGCTCCATGCAATTGCTTTAACGGGTGCCGATGTTGCGCTAAATCGATTAGCAAGTGCTGGAAGTATCTTGGCCAATGTTCGTGATGGTTTACATGACGTAAGTGGGAAATCTCGCGATCAACTTCTCTTCACCGAGCAGGACAAAGTTGCAGCCAGACTTGAATACGCCGATGCTGATGCACTTATGCTCGATGTTGCCAAGGCTGCTCGAAGCGTGGACTACGTCATGGATATGACGCTGCACAAATTGGATTCACAGAAGTCTAAATCGCTCTTTCGTAAATCTTCCTCAGAGCTCGTTGCCAAGGGCATCATTATTGACAATCATGAGATTGCTATCGCGCCAGATTATGAAATCAAAAAAGATTTCGCACTCGGACTGCGAGCGGCAGCTATCGCAGCCCAACAAGGACTCCCGCTCTCAGTAGATTCCTGTATCGCACTAGCCGAAGCTTTGCCAGATATGCCCAATCCTTGGCCCCGACAATCACGAGAAGATCTAGTAACTCTTATTGGTGCTGGCGCCTTTATGGTTGGTGTCTTTGAAGCGCTCGATCAAGAGGGGATAGTAGAGCGGTGGATTCCAGAGTGGGCGCACGTACGGTTCTTGCCGCAGCGCAATGTCTTGCACAGACATACTGTGGATCGCCACATGTTAGAGACAGCAGTGCGAGCGGCAAAGTTGACCCGAACCGTGCATCGCCCAGATTTACTTCTGGTAGCTGCACTTCTGCACGATATCGGCAAGGGATATCCCGATCGCGATCACTCCGATTTCGGTGCGGAGTTAATGGTTAGCGTTGCTGCTCGCTTGGGATTTTCGGGGGATGACGTTGATGTCCTATCCCGTTTGGTGAAGAACCACCTTCTTTTATCTTCCGTAGCAACCCGGCGCTCGGTTGATCGACACTCACGAGGGTAAGGCTGCTGCTGTTCTGTCCCGTCTTGGCCCCGTTGAAATACCATTGGCAGCCAAATGGGGGTTGTCCGAGGACGACCGCGTTGAGGGTCAGATTTTTGCCGGCCAACAACGAGATGTTAGTGGTTG
>CAIUHB010000147.1 GCA_903898855.1 uncultured Actinomycetes bacterium
CTTTGAAAAGGGCTTCGATGCCGTTGTTGCGGTGGGCTTGGTTCTGAAAGGTGAAACTCCACATTTTGATTACGTCTGCCAAGGTGTGACTCAGGGCGCGATAGATGTACAACTTAAATTCTCTAAGCCAATCGGTTTTGGTGTATTGATGTGTAACGATCTCCAGCAGGCTATCGCACGTTCTGGTGTTCCAGGTAGCACCGAAGATAAGGGATTCGATAGCGCAGTTGCTGCTTTGAAGTTACTCGACTTTTAATTTAGCAGTCGTGCAAGCAAGAATTAGCGTTTAGTCGTTCGCTGTCCTATCGAGACTGACACAGTCGGTGAGGTAACAGCGCTATATGAATTATCAGTTGCGCTTAGCACCGCACGAAGTGCAATACCGCCATGAACAGATGGCTTCCATGAACAGGTTACCGACCTACTCGAAGTTAATCGGGCTACACAACCAGCAATTCGGGTATACCCAGCATAGAAAGTGACCTTGCCATCGCGCGAAGATTGGGCGGTGATGTTTGTTGCAGTTCGATAATTAGTGGTCGTTGCATTTCCGGCAAGCGAAATCGTAATCGTCACGCCGCCGCCGTTAGATGTAATCGTTAATGTATAGGTCGCTGTTGCATTTCCCGCCGCGTTGTATGCGGTAATTGTGTAGGCGGTTGCAGACTGGGTATTAGTTGGAGTTCCAGTTAGCAAACCAGTTGCGGGATCAAAGGAGAGGCCGGCCGGTAGCGCAGGCGAGATTCCGAATGAGGCAATTACCGGGCCAGTGTTAGTGACTGTATAGCCAGAAATCGCAGTTCCGACAGTTTTAGTTTCAGAAGTAGGGGCGATTGTAAAAGTTGGCGTTGCAGTATTCGATATAACAATTGTGATTTGCGTAGAAGCAGTCGCTCCCGTGACATCAGCACTTGTCACTGTCATCACATACGTTCCGGCGGTAGCAGATGGATCAACATGCACGTTTCCAGAGCCATCGATTGTTATGCCGGCAATGACAGTGCCGGTCAAGTACTGAGAAATGCTCCAACTCCACGTGCTGATTGCGCCGGTTCCACCCGTGACGATTGATGGACTAACTGCATAATCACCTGTGGCCATCGAGATATTTGCATAGCTCAGCGAGACCGCGGGGCTTACTGGAAAACTCGCCGATGTCGTAGTCGTTTCGGCGTTGATATTTGAATCCCCTGTACTTGTTGCATAGAAAGTAAACGACGGTACCGAGGTATTGGCCGCGCTCCAAAAACAAGACCACATATTTTGGGAAGGAAATACACCGCTGCAGCCAGAGATTACTGAGCCATTGGCGTAAAAAGTTGCCCGGTTTGAGAATGAGAGACCACCGATTCCAGGGCTCATCACCAGATTAATTTGTCGCCCAACTGTAGTTCCGGTGACGGCAACTCCAGCAGTAGTTTGTTCTGACAAAGACGGAGTTGGTGAAGCAAGATTTACGGTAATTGCAATTTGAGTAGTTGCACTTTGTGTTGTGGTGTCTACCGCAGTTATGGTCATTGCGTATGTGCCTACTGCAAGTGTGGACGATACATTGATAACACCGCCAGCGATTGAGATGCCAGTAACTTGTGAGCTATCGGAAGTCTGAGCGATTCCCCACGTCCATCCGGATGCACTTCCCGCTCCGCCACTTGTCGAGACCGTTAGCGCCGCACCAGCACCGTAAGTTATGGATGCGTTAGAAATTGATAGCGCAATCGGGTCGTAGACCACATAACCACTGATATTTGTGCTCCCGGAACTAAACGAACCGTCGCCCGAATACGCAGCCGTCAAGCTGTAGGGCGATGCGGCAGAACTAGCAGGAGACCAAGCACATTTTGCAATCGAGCTAACAATCAAAACGGATGAGCAGGATGAAATAGTGTTCCCGTTTGCAGAGAAGGCAATTCGTCCAGTTGCACCAGATGAGACGGTGGCGGTGAGTGTGTCAACTGATCCAGTAATTCCATTTGGTGTATTTGTCGTCAGCAACAGAGTTGGTTTAACGGTCGACAAGGTTATTGTGTTTGTTGCAGTCGCTGAGTTGTAACCACCATCACCGGAATTGGTTGCAGTAATTGTGCAAGTTCCGGTTCCTGATGTTGCAGTAAGGATTGAGTTATTAGCGCCTGAAAGTGCGCATGAACCAGAGTTCGACGAATAACTCGTCGTGCCTGTGCCTTGTGCACCAGTCGCCGACAACGTCAACGTTTGTCCGCTGTACATCGACATATCTGCTAATGCAAAGCCCGACTGACTGCTTTTCGTGATGGTTAAACTTATGTTGAACGAACTCATGAATGAACCTAATGGTTCTCTAATAGAAAATGATGCACTTGTCGCGCTCTGCCCGACGGTCGGTATTCCTTGTAGATATGCGGCAACGCCATCAGATGAATTCACGGTAACAATCTGCAGGCCAGATGGAATGGTTCCACCATTCCAGAACCAGGCCGGTGGCGTACCAGGGACAGGGGTAGCTCGTGCAATCAATTTGTTCACGTTCTGTCCTACTGCGAAGGTATCGCTAGAGTCATTGGAAGTAATTCCAAAATTGAAAAAGAACATGATGTAACCGCTTTGGCCAGTTGCGCCAGCGATATTTGCACAGGCTGTATCAGATTTACACCCTGCACCACCGCCACCGCCAGATCCGTAGCCAGCACTACCTGTGGCCGCATTCGCTGCGGTTCCACCATAGCCGTTAGGTGAGGTGTTCGAACTTACGCCCGACGTTCCACCATCTCCACTACTTGATTCTGGCAAGTTAAACATTTGGCCGTGACCACCACCACCTGATGATGTCGTCGTGCCACTACCTCCCGGCGAGAAAATGTGAGCACCGCCGCCGCCGTTGCCGTTAAATCCTGAACCACCTTTAGCTACACCTTGTGCACCAGAACTTTGTGTTTGCATGCCGACGAAGTCGCCGCCAGCGCCGCCTATTGGTCCGTTTGAATAACTGCCACCAATTCCACCATTGCCGCCAGCAGCAGTTGCCGAAGTTCCAGAGACTGGAACCCACGAAGTTGCACCGCCATTAGAACCATTTCCACCGGCTGCGCCTTTACTTGAAGCCGATCCACCAGCGCCACCGGCGCCAATAGTTACAGTGACAGTTGTTCCGGGTGTAAGTGTCCATCCTCCAGGGCCATAGAAATTTGTTCCAGCAGCAGATCCACCGCCACCGCCACCACCGATGGAGCTTGCGCCATTAAAACTACCTGCACCTCCGCCACCGCCACCACCAACCATCTCTAATTTTTGCAACTGTCCCATTCCTGATGGAACTGTCCATGTACAAGTACCAGCACCCGAAAAGAGAAATTCCTTTGTTAAATTAAAAGTTGATGGAGTGAATGCTGGTGAACAAGCCGGATATGCGTGTGCTGGCGTTGCAACAATTGCACTGAATACTGTTAGCAACAGTGCAAGCGCGCTCACGGGGGTTACCACAAACTTCTTGATCAACTCAAAAGTTGACGCCTTATCATTCAAGCGGTGATTCAAGACGACTCCGAGCCCTCATGCGAGGCGGATGCGCTCACACCTCAATTATTCAACATTTGGTTTAAGAAAAGAACCACTGGCTCGCTCGAAGAATGTGCGAACATTCTTGATAAATATTGGTGTCCTAGGCGGGAGTTGAACCTGCGACCTACCGCTTAGGAGGCGGTTGCTCTATCCACTGAGCTACTAGGACTTACGAGTAGCCAGTTTAATCGGGATTTCTGTGGCTATTGCCCGACCCCGGAGTGATGGGTTAGACTCGAAAAAATACCTCGTTTGGAGTTGGTTTTTATATGAAGGCCCTTGTTATAGGCGCCGGCGGAGTTGGTAGGGCGATAGCAAATATTGCCTCACGCCGATCTTTTATTACCTCATTGGTTATCGCAGATCGCGACTTGGCACGCGCCGAAGAAGCTGTCTCACGATTGAAAGATCCCCGATTCTCAGCCGCAATTGTTAATGCTGCAGAACTAGAAGATATTCGCGAGTTGATTCGCAATGCTGATCCAGATGTCGTGATTAACGCCGTAGATCCGCGCTTTGTGATGCCGATTTTTCTAGCCTGCGAAATTGAAAATACTAATTACATCGATATGGCAATGTCTCTGGGCCGGCCACATCCGCACTATCCATACTCCGAGACCGGCGTGAAGTTAGGTGACGAGCAATTTGCTCGCGACTGGAACTGGGGAGAGCGCGGAATTTACGCACTTGTCGGCATGGGTGTTGAACCTGGCATGAGCGATGTCTTTGCAAAGTATGCAGATGACGAACTCTTTTCACGCATCGATTCGATGACAGTCCTCGATGGTTCAAACTTAGTCGTAGAAGGCCATGAATTTGCACCATCATTTTCTATCTGGACCACTATTGAAGAGTGTCTAAATCCCCCATTGGTTTGGGAGGATGGTCGCGGCTGGTTTACCACTGAACCATTTTCTGAGCTGGAAGTATTTGATTTTCCAGAGGGAATCGGGCCGGTCGAATGCGTCAATGTTGAGCACGAAGAAGTTGTATTGATTCCTCAGAAAATTGATGCCAAGAAGGTGAACTTTAAATATGGCCTGGGCGCTCAATTCATCTCCACTCTGAAAACCATTCATATGCTCGGTATGGACCGAAAAGAAACGGTAGAAGTTCAAGGAATTAAAGTTTCTCCGCGCGACCTCTTGGCTGCCTCACTTCCAGATCCCGCGACTCTGGGTTCGCGAATGAAAGGTGCAACCTGTGCCGGCGTGCTGGTTAAAGGGTTAGATAAGGCTGGCGAACCTAAAGCTGTGTACATCTACAACGTTGTGCATAACGAAGCTTCGATGGCTGAATATGGTGATCAAGCAGTTGTGTGGCAGACGGCAATCAATCCAGTTATGGCGATGGAACTCATTCACAAAGGCTTGTGGAAGCCCGATGGAGTTCAGGGCCCAGAGTGGTTTGATCCAAAACCATATCTCGAGCTGATGCCGGAGTACGGCGCACAGTGGCATGTGCGTGACGAGCCAACGACTGGAATTAGCAAGTAATTCACAGCCTTTTCACGCTATTGAGCTGGGTATAGGCAGGGCTTTTGGAATGCCCTGAACTAGACTGGGGCCAGGACGTTTTAAGTAATCATGGAGGAAAA
>CAIUHB010000148.1 GCA_903898855.1 uncultured Actinomycetes bacterium
ACACCGCGCCCAATTCCAACCCGTGCTTACACGCCAAGGCCATACAAGCCTCGGCCCAAACCATCGCCCACTCAAGAGGTCTCACTGACCGATCGCTTAATAGCGTTAATTCCAACGACTGCGATTCATATGCAGCCGGCGCATCTTGCGCTTACGCAAGTGCCGGTAAATTTTTGGAGCGATGCCTCAATTCACTTTGCCACCAATGTGGTGATTCTTGGTGTTCCGGTTTCGGTTTCGCTCAATCCAACTTTCACCTGGAACTTTGGTGATGGCACGCCAGTACTTACAACTTCGCTGCGCGGTGCGCCGTATCCCAACCTAGAAATTACTCATACCTATAAGCAGGCGGGGCATTACACCGCCACCCAATCCATCTCGTGGGCCGGAACCTGGGCCGCCGATCTGCAATCCTTCCCGGTCCTTGGAGGCAATATCGTTCAACTCAATTCGCTGAACGTTGTGGTGGTTCCTGGCCCTACTAAATTCATCGCGTAATGCACAGCCTCTGCCTCTCCACAGTTTTCATATCTAAGGCACTTGCCGCTCAGCCTTCTTCGCAATCCTTTGTACATGACAACACTTACCTCACCAGATCAACTACTTAAATCCATCAAATCCACGCCAGCGATTGATTACCGCAGCGATAACGTCAATTTCCTGCAGCAGGAGGGCGCAAAAGCAATTGAAGCCATCGCCAATGAATTCGCTGAAAAGGGAACCATTAAAGATTTAAAGGTGCTGGCTTTGGCCTTAGTTCGTTTAGGCGATGTCCAAGTACGTGACTACGCAATGGGCATTACTAATGAAGAAAATATCGAAACCATGTGGTGCATGTGGCAATGGTTACTCGCAATTGCTCCACAGCACTACATCGCACCGGTCGCAACTATTTTTGCTGCAATAAGTTACGAGAAAGGGGAGAGCGATATCGCGCTTCGCGCTATTGATCGGGCAATTGAGGATGATTCGAAGTACCCGCTCGCAAGGCTGCTCAATCGCGTCTTTAACGCTGGTTGGCCACCCAGCTCCTTTGCCAGCATGCGCGCAGAACTCCATCCCAAGGTATGCGAGCTCATCTTTGGCCAGGCGAGTCAGGCCGGTTAAGCCAGTTAACACAGCCGTAATTATTCCTTGAGAGCATGGCGCCATGTCAGAAGAGATCAGCAAGCAAGAAGAGTTCGTACTTCGCACCCTAGAAGAGCGCAATGTGCGCTTTGTGCGTTTGTGGTTCACCGATGTACTCGGCTTTCTTAAGTCGGTAGCCATCGCACCTGCCGAACTCGATAGCGCATTTGCTGAAGGTATTGGTTTTGATGGTTCTGCCATCGAAGGATTCGCTCGCGTTACCGAATCAGATATGTTGGCAAAACCTGATGCTTCTTCTTTTGCAATCCTGCCTTGGCGTACCGAGGCTCCAGGTGCCGCTCGTATGTTCTGCGACATCACCATGCCAGATGGAACCGCATCTGATGCAGATCCACGTTATGTATTGAAGAAGGTACTTAACAAGGCGGCCGAGATGGGCTACACCTGTTACACCCATCCAGAGATGGAGTTCTTCTTATTTAAAAGCGCGCCTAAGGCTGGCGAAGTTCCAGTTCCGGTTGATTCCGGCGGTTACTTTGATCAGACCCCATCAGCCGTTGGCCATGACTTCCGTCGCCAAGCAATCACGATGTTGGAAGCGATGGGCGTCTCGGTGGAATTTAGCCATCATGAAGGTGCGCCCGGACAACAAGAGATTGACCTGCGTTATGCCGATGCACTGAGCACCGCCGA
>CAIUHB010000149.1 GCA_903898855.1 uncultured Actinomycetes bacterium
AGAATGGTTTACAACTAGACCGGATGGATCGATTGCATATGCTGAAAATCCTCCTAAGAAGTATCAAGATATCTATCCGATTAACTTTGATAACGATTACAACGGCATTCGCAATGAAGTTATTCGCATCCTCAAGTTTTGGATTGCCCGCGGCATCTCCATTTTTCGAGTTGATAACCCACACACAAAGCCGGTTCACTTTTGGCAAGATGTTATTGCTGCGATCAACTCAGAATTTCCCAATGTGGTCTTCTTGGCAGAAGCATTTACAAAACCAGCCATGATGCACGCACTTGGCAAAGCTGGATTTCAACAGTCCTATACCTACTTCACTTGGCGCGTAAGCAAGCAAGAGCTTATTGATTATGGCCGGGAAGTCAGCGAAAGTTCGGCATCATTCTTCCGCCCTAATTTTTGGGTCAATACCCCAGATATTCTGCCCTTCCATTTACAGACAGGTAATCCAGCGATATTTGCACTCCGCGCAGCGTTGGCCGCAACCCTCTCCCCTTCCTGGGGAATGTATGCCGGATATGAACTGTACGAACACCTGCCATTTAAAGAAGGTGGCGAGGAATATCTCGACTCTGAAAAGTATGAAATCAAAGTTCGTGATTGGAGTCGAGCCGATCAAGGTGAAAGGTCTTTAGCTCCATTTATCGCGACTCTTAATAAAATCCGAAAAGAACACCCGGCTCTCGCCCGCTTGCGAAATCTTCGCTTCCATCAGGCCGAGAATGATCAGATCATCGCCTATTCCAAAAGGCAGGGTCATGACCTTATTCTTGTCGTAATAAATCTTGATCCCATTAGAGCGCAGGAGACCACAGTGCACTGGAATATGCAGGAGCTTGGTCTAATCGATGGCGAATTCGCCGTTGTCGATCTGCTCGATGGCGCCAAGTACACATGGGCACCAGAAACCTATGTCCGACTAGACCCTGCTCGCCCTGTGGGCCGAGTCGCTCACATAGTTCACGTCAAGATTTAGCGCTGATGGAATTTTCCACTCTGCAAGAGATGGATCTCTATCTCATTGGTGAAGGTCGCCATGAAAGATTGTGGAAAGCCCTCGGCGCCCATGTTCACCGCGATCAAGAAGGAAAGTTGCTCGGCACCAGATTTTCAGTCTGGGCACCCAATGCTCGTTCCGTGAGTTTGGTCGGCGATCACAACTTCTGGGATAAAGCTTCCCATCCGATGAACGCACTTGGCGAAAGCGGGATTTGGGAGATATTTCTTCCGATGATCGGTGCGGGAACAAAGTACAAATTTGCGATTCAACATCAAGATAGGAAGTGGGTAGATCACGCCGATCCACTCGCTCGCCAGACCGAGATTCCGCCATTAACCGCTTCGATTGTCGAGGAGAGCACCTTTACCTGGAGCGATGCGACGTGGATGACGGAACGCGAATCTTTCCAACCTTGGCGCGCGCCAGTATCAGTCTATGAAGTTCACCTTGGATCTTGGCGATCTGGACTGAGTTACACCCAATTAGCAACAGAGCTCACTGAGTACATAATCAAAGAAGGATTTACTCACGTTGAATTTCTTCCAGTCATGGAACATCCATTTGGTGGTTCTTGGGGGTACCAAGTTACCTCTTTCTTTGCACCTACCTCCCGCTTTGGCTCACCCGATGAATTCAAATTTCTCATAAGCGCCCTTCATCAAGCAGGTATCGGCGTGATTTTGGATTGGGTTCCAGCGCACTTCCCCAAGGATGAATGGGCGCTCGCACGATTCGATGGCACCGCTCTTTACGAACATGAGGATCCACGGTTGGGTGAACATCCCGATTGGGGAACGTTGATCTTTAATTATGGCCGAAATGAAGTGCGCAATTTTGTCGTGGCTAGCGCTTTGTACTGGCTCCTGGAATTTCATATTGATGGAATCCGAGTTGATGCGGTCGCCTCAATGCTCTATTTAGATTACTCGCGCAAAGAAGGCCAGTGGCTACCTAATAAGAATGGTGGTCGCGAAAATTTGGAGGCAGTTGCGCTTTTACAAGAAGTGACAGCGACTGCTTATCGATCGGCACCTGGAATCATGATGATCGCCGAAGAATCCACTGCCTGGAACGGGGTCACTAAACCCACAAGTGAAAATGGTCTTGGCTTTGGCTTCAAGTGGAATATGGGCTGGATGCATGACACTTTGGAGTACATCAAGCACGAGCCGATTCACCGCGCCTATCACCATGGCGAGATAACATTTTCAATCCTTTATGCCTGGAGCGAGAATTTCTTACTGCCCTTCTCTCATGATGAAGTCGTACATGGCAAAGGTTCGTTAGTTAACAAGATTCCCGGAGATCGTTGGCAGAAGTTAGCAACCTTGCGCGCTCTCTATGGCTATATGTGGGCGCATCCTGGCAAGAAGCTGCTCTTTATGGGGTGCGAATTCGCACAAAACGATGAGTGGAGTGAAGCTAAATCTTTAGATTGGCATTTAACAGAATTTGATGAGCACCAGGGCATCTTGAAAGTGGTCGCAGATCTCAATGCTCGCTACAAAGAATTACCTGCGCTCTGGCAGCAAGATGTCACTCCCTCTGGCTTCACTTGGATTGTGGGCGGTGATAGCGCCGGAAATACCTTGGCTTTTCTGCGATGGGATGAAGGCGGCCAACCTTTAGTAAGTATCACCAACTTCTCACCTATGCCTCATGAGAGCTACACCCTTGGACTTCCTCACAGTGGAAAGTGGCGCGAGCTTCTTAATACCGATGAGACCAAATACGGTGGCAGCGGAATTAGAAATGAGAGCATCTCAGCACTATCTGGCCAACGAGATGGATTCCAAGCCCATGCCGTTATCCGAGTTCCGCCACTAGCGACTATTTGGATTGTGCCCGCGTAACTTTCGCGGGATTACCCATGCGACCAGCAAGGCTGCTGGTGGCGAGCAGAGCGGCCGGCAACAAGAGCGCGGTGCCTATAGAGAATCTTCCAGCCATCCATGAGATAGCAAGCTTCGCCAGAAAAACTAAGACCGTATTTATAAAGGTCATCTGAGCGATGATGATTGATCCTGGCCGCGTTGAAACTCGAGTAGATATTGCATAGAGCGAAGGCATCAAGAAGCTGCAGCCCAAACCTGCGCATGTAAATGCCAGGATTGTCAGTAGGTATCCAAGGCTCTTGTGGCTGTGCGCAATATGAATCGCTAATTGCTCGATGAGGATAAAACTTAAACCGCCAAAGAGCGGAAGCCGCTTCATCCAGGTAGCTTCTGGGGCAATTGAAAATAACCTGTGAGATGAGAGCCGCATACTAATCATGGCAATCATAAAAATAATGTACGGCAGAATGCTCATCGTTGAACTAGCTTTAATCTCTTGCTTCATAAAGAGAGTCGACCAATCTGAAGTCGCTAGCTCGAATATGACCGCGGTAACCATTCCGAAAGCAATCCACGGATGAAGTCGAAGTGCGCCGAAGATATCTTTAAGCGTTGAGAAGAGATTGAAGGCGGGGGTTTTCGAATCATGCGTGGCCGCCGCTAACGGTGGGTTAATTCTGGCTATTGCAATGAGTGATATCAGCCAAGCTGCTGACATCACAGTATCCAAGTGCCAAGCCAGCGAAATAAAGGGGCGGATAATGAATGCCAGCGTTGCACTGAGCAAAGCACCGCAAATCCACATGCCATGTAATTTGGCCAAGAAATCTCGGCCACTTACCTCCTGCATGTGAACAGCTTGTGCATTTGCCGCGATATGCAGACTTGATGCAGCAAATCCCAAGAGGATATTTACTACCAGCCAATACCAACCTGTATGAAGGTGCGGAACGGCAATGAGCGTGGAAAAGAGAAGTGAGATTGCAAGGTAAAGAACGGGCTTCGAACCATATTTGTGAACAATCTCGCCAACAATACTCAATGCAAAAATTGAGCCCACCGCGCCAAGGCTTAAGAAGGTGCCGAAGAGGGCATTGTTGAGCGAGAGGTTCGCTTTGATTTCTGGCGTTCTTGAGGCAGTGGACATAATTCCCAGTCCAAAGAGAAAGAAGATAGCCGCGATATATTTAGAACTTACCCGAGTGCTATTCATTAGTACAGCGCGCTTGCTAGCTTTTTTCGAGCAGCGATAATTGCTGGGTCGGATGAATCAACTAGAGTAAAGAGCGCCAAGAGATGCTCTCTGGGGGCTTTCTTCTCCTCCCCCGGCAATTTCTTAATTAATTCAATCAGGCGATCGAAGGCAGCCTCATAATTTCCTTGCGAAACTTCAATATCCGCAGCCTGCATCGCAAGTGCTACATCATCCGGCTTAGCCGCAGCCTGCGAAAGGGCATCATCGGAATTTACATCTTTGATGCGAATGAGTAACTCCGATTGAGCAACACCTAGCTTGGCCAGAGGTTCAGCGGGCTTGCGATTCGCCCATTTAGTGAAAGCAGCTTTAGCGCCTTCAAAGTCGCCGCGTTCCATGGCTTCCATTGCTTCGATTTCTTCTGGTTCTGCTGGAATTTCAGTTGGGGTTTCTCCGGCAGTCGGAGCACTTCCCACTCCTCGCTCGGCAGCAAGTGCTAAGACCTTATCGATTACCTGGCGAATCTGATCTGCTGGAAGATTAGCTTCAAAGAGTGGAGCAATTTGTTCTTGAATGATGGCCACTGCAGTGGGAATATTTTGAAGTTGAAGCGCTTGTGCAACTTGTTGTTCTACATCGACATTGACCGATGTCAAAATCCAGGCGGGTTCGCCGCTTGGCGAAAGGTCCTGCAGTGCAAGGGCGTTAAAACTCTCTAGCAACGAGATGGACTCTTGACTCCGCGGTGACCAGCAGACCAGAAAGACAACTCGCTTATTAGATACCGGAAGAATTTCCTTAACTAAGTTCTCTGAGTTCACTTCATACCCTGCGCCTTGAACCGCAGCGGGAGCCGGCTTACCCAACGCACTTAAATCGACCGCTTGGGCAAAATTCTTAGGTAGCGAAGGCATGCTCATTTGTTTGCTCCTAATATTTCATTAACACTTGAGTCAGTTCGAGCAGGAAGAACCGTGGAGATGTAATCCTGAGTTGCGAAATCTAAACCAAGGTCTCGACCGGCCTTCTCGCCGAGATACCACCGGTGTTCCAATATCTCATGGAACATCTGTGCTGGTTCAACGCGGCCCCGTAAATGCTCAGGAACTTGATGAATGACATGGGAGAAGACTTCGGTATACCAACGGCGCGCACTCTCTTCAATCGGCGGAAGTGGTTTCTTCTCGCGCCCGCGATAGCGATCAAATGAAGCGAGCAAGCGTTTTGCCTGCAACTCCTCCGCACTTATTCCCAAGAGTGCTTGCAGGCGTTGTTGGTGATAACCGGCTGCCACCAATTTTGGAGTAAAGCGAAGTTCGCCCATATCGCCGACGGCAGAGACTTCCACTTCTTCGACGGCAAAGCCAAGATCTTGCAATGTACGCATCGCCTTTTCCACCGCATGGCGGTCATCAGCATCGAGAATCTGTGGTTCCTTCAACATCTTCCATAATCGGCGATAGCGACGAATAACACCATCGCTGGCACGAATCGGATCCATTCCAGGATGAAGTACTCCGGCAATTGCCAAATCTTCTAGCTCAGCTGCAACATTAAAGAGCGCAATCTCTAAATCATGCTCACGTTGTCCATCACTCAGACTCTGCTGAAATTCCCCAGTCTCGGCATCGACTAGGTAGGCGGCGAATTGATCTGCATCCCGTCGAAAGAGCGTGTTAGAGAGTGAGCAGTCGCCCCACCAAAAACCCAAAAGATGAAGCCTGACTAAGAGCAGGGCGAGCGCGTTCGCCATGTTGGTAATTTCATGAGGTGTAATCGAACCACTCAAGATCACTCGATATGGAAGTGAGTACGGCAGGTAACGCGTCGCCAGCGCGGCCGGAAGTGGATCCCCTTGAAAATCGGTTCGACCTTCAATCACTGCAACTGGTTCAACGCAAGGAGCCAAACGGGCATTGAGTTCGCGCAGTGTTGAGTACTCCCGGTTAGCGAATTCAGAAACAGTCTCCTTAACCGCATACACCTCGGCATCTGGATCAAAGGAGGCGCGCACAAGTCGAACCACGTGGCGAGAGATACCGCGCATCTGGGTTAAGGCCGCATCTTCTGGCCAATCCTCTAGCGGTTGAGACCATGGCAACCGGGCCAAAGAGCTCATCTCTTCGGCTAAGCCAGTTATGCGTAGCCCAGTCGTACCCGTCATGTGGAGCATTCTCTCGTATTAACGCTAGAAGCGCACATGGACTCGATACCATTTAGATATGGCGCTTCCAAAAAGAATCAAAAAAGCAGCAACTCCCCGTACTCCAGAAGATTTCGGTGCTAGCGGCGCACCTTTGGATCGGGCTCACCCCTTCTACTTTGGATTCCTCGCAGCTGCTGGTGCAATCACCTCGATCACCTTATTGCGAGCCTTCGCCTCAGCCAGCCAAGTCTTTGTCCTGATTGTCATCTCACTCTTCTTGGCCGCTGGCTTAAATCCGGCAGTGCTCTTCTTTGAACGTCGTGGAATTAAACGTGGTGGCGCAGTAGCAATCATTGTGGCAATTGTTCTTGCTGGAATTGCAATATTTGTATCGCTGGCAATTCCGCCGATTGTCGATCAAGTCAATCTCTTAATTAAGAATGCTCCGGAAATTGTCTCAAATTTAAAGAGCAACTCATTTCTCCATAATCTCAACTCCCATTACGGGATTATTGATTCGATTCAGAAGAAAGTTAATTCATCTATTAAGGATGGACAATTTGTGGTCGGCGCCTTTGGCGGCGTGATTGGAGTGGGCAAGGCGGTTATATCTGGCGCAATTGCCGGCTTAACCATTCTTGTGCTGACCCTCTACTTCTTAGCTTCGCTTCCCACTGTAACTTCGGTTGCCTATCGCTTGGTTCCACAATCCAGACGCCAGCGAGTATCCAAGTTAAGTGATGCAATTATTTATCGCGTTGGCCTCTTTGTCGGTGGTCAAGCAACCGTTGCCGTGATTGCTGGTTTCTTTGCCTTAATTCTTGCCGAAGCACTGCGCATCCCATATGCAACAGCGGTAGCGGTTTTGGTCTTTATCTGTGGACTTATTCCACTCATCGGTCACTTGCTGGGAATTACAGTCTTCACCATGGTGGCCCTGACCAAGTCGCCGCTGACAGCTCTCATAGTCTTCTTGGCCTATTTAATTTACGTTCAAATTGAGAATTACATCATCATGCCAAGAATTATGAAGCGTTCACTCTCGATCCCGGGCTTAGTCACCATCATCGCTGCACTAATTGGTACTAGTTTGCTTGGACTTGTCGGAGGAATTCTGGCGGTTCCGATGGCAGCGGCAGTTATGTTGATAATGGATGAGGTTATCTACCCTCGAGCTGAGAAGAGTTAAATCTATTCTGGTAACGGAATTGCGGCAGGGTTGAGAAGTGAAACGATCTCACTCAAGACGCGATATACCGAAGGCTCCCCTACCCAGAGATGTTTTGCTTCATCAACGTTAATTAATTTGATGTGGGGAATCGGCGCGAACTTTTCGGCCGCCTCTTTCGGTTGCAAATAATCATCAAATTCCGGGATGAGAGCGGTTATTGGTCGACCGTCCTTCGCCCAATAATCTAGATCCTCCCAAGTTGAGGTTCGAAGTGGTGGGCTGAGCAGAATCAATCCACGTAC
>CAIUHB010000150.1 GCA_903898855.1 uncultured Actinomycetes bacterium
ATATTGTGAAGTCAGCAGTTGTCTGCGAATTAACTCACCTAGCAACTTTGTATCACGATGATGTAATGGATGAAGCGCCAAAGCGTCGCGGGGTCGATAGCGCTAATAAGCGTTGGGATAACTCCATCGCAATTTTGACTGGCGATTATCTCTTTGCAAAAGCCTCACTTTTACTCGCCGAACTTGGGCCAGCAGCTGTTCACCTTCAAGCAATTACCTTTGAGCGCCTGGTTATTGGTCAGATCATGGAGACCCAAGGCTCGACTCCCGGCAAGAGTTTGATTGATCATTACCTATCCGTAATTGCCGATAAGACTGGCTCGCTGATTGCAGCAAGCGCACGTTATGGCGCCATGATGTCAGAAGCGCCTGATGTAGTTCGCGATACTTTGACTGAATATGGCGAGAAGATTGGCGTTGTCTTCCAACTAGCCGATGACATTATTGATATCGCAAGCACGTCCGGAGAATCCGGAAAGACTCCTGGAACCGACTTACGCGAAGGTGTTCCAACTCTAATTACGCTCTTCGTGCTCGAATCCACTGATCCAGCAGATAATGAATTGAAGAAAATTCTCTCAGCCCCCATCACTGATGAAGCGATAGTCCAATCCACTCTTGAAACTCTTCGCAGCCATAAGGCGATGGAGCAGTCTCGGGAACTAGTACAACGTTATGCCGATGAGGCAAAGGCGCTCTTGAACTCGCTACCTGATGGTCCAGCTAAGAAGGCGTTAATCAACCTCAGCGACGCTGTTATTACTCGAACTTCCTGATTTAATCAGATCTACTGCGAGTGCGCTAAGCGCAATCCAAATCACGAAGAAGCCAATCCAACGCGCACTCGACATATGTTCGTGGCGTAGAAAAACACCGAGCAAGAATTGAACTGTCGGAGTTATGTATTGAATCAAACCGACCAGCGAGAGCGGCAAACGAGTAGCGGCGCCATTAAATAGAAGCAATGGAATGGCAGTGATTGCACCGGCCAAAATTAAAAGCGTGGTAATTCCAGAACCATGTCCAAATTGGCCTTGGCCTTTGTGACCGAGGTAGATCAAGTAACCGGCATAGGGCAGGAGTGAAATGGTGGTCTCAATAGCCAAACTTTCTAGTGAGCCTAGACCAAGTTGTTTCTTGATGAACCCATAACTACCAAAGGAGAACGCCAACGTTATGGCGATCCAAGGAAAGGTTCCGGCATCAATTGCCAGAACCAGTACACCCAAAGTTGCGACAATTACCGCGAACCATTGAAGTTTGCGCATACGCTCCTTGAGCAGAATCACGCCAAAGCCAATACTTACTAATGGATTGATGTAATAGCCCAGTGAGGCATCGACAATATGTTTATTGTTGACTGCCCAGATATAGGTGGTCCAATTGATAGAGATAAGTGCGGCTGCCAGAGTTAAACCCCAGAAAATTCGCTTGCTCTTCATCAGAGCGTAGGTGGCTTTAAGTTTTCGAGTCGCAGCCAGGACTATTAAGCAGAAAGCCAAACTCCAGACCGCGCGATTGCAGACAATCTCAAGTGGATTTGCTGGCTTGAGAAGTGGCCAATAAAGCGGGAAGAGTCCCCAAATTAAATATGAGGAGAGGCCATTGATAAGTCCTACTTTGAAGCGGTTCATCGCCTAACGATAGTTGGTAAATTGAACAGCAAAGTCCCAATCGCCTGCTTTCACCATTGCAATTGCATCTTGCAGATCATCGCGACTCTTGGAAGTCACGCGCAAAGTATCGCCTTGAATTTGAGTCTTAATTGATTTAGGGCCCTCATCGCGCAAGAGCTTGGCAATCTTCTTTGCATTCTCAGTCGAAATGCCCTCTTTAAAGGCACAAGAGATCTTGTAGACCTTGCCGCTGAGTTCCGGCTTTCCGGCATCTAAGTGCTTGAGCGAGACGGTGCGCTTTACCAGCTTGTCGCGAAAGACTTCCAAAGCCGCCTTTGCCCGCTCTTCGGTATCAGCCTCAATGAGAAATTTCTCGCCAGATTTTTCAATCTTGGTGCCGGTATTTTTAAAGTCAAAGCGAGTATTGATCTCGCGGTCGGTCTGGTTGAAGGCGTTGTCGACCTCCATGTGGTCAACCTCTGAAACAATATCGAAACTGGAATCTGATGCCACCGAACGTCTCCTTTTATTTAGATAAGCTGTTACGAGTTACTTTGATTATTCGTTTTATTAAATTCTTTAAATCTTTTGGCTTACGAACTCTAGTGAAGCTGCGCAAAGCTATAAAAATCAAAGGTAAGAAGGTGCGCAATGAGAGGCGCTTGGAGAAGTCGAATTCAGTGATTTCTACCCATTCCAAGCCCCATTGCTGCTCGATATTTGAGTAGACCGAACCAGGAATTCGTCGTGCTCGTCCCAAAGCTGGGGCATAAACCAAGAAATTTCTCTGATCTTGTGCATCGACAAAGCCTTCCAGGCCGCGCTTACTTTTAAGCATCTTCTGTCGCAACGCCCCGAAACGAATACGTGGATCCAGATTTCCTTCGCTGTAGTACAAGTAAGGGGAGGCCGAAACCTTCATCTTTGCCAAAATATCTTCGATAGGAAGTGGATCTTCTCCATGTAATAGTTCAAAGGTAAAACGGGAATCGGTGAAGCAATAGCGATAAATGGCACGAAGTTCTACAAGTGGGTCCTCAATGACTCGATACCGCTTTGGTAGCTCACTCCAAGGACCAAGGAGTGTAAATCGAGCTTGACCTTTGCGATCTGAGAGGAACTCATTGATCATTGTTTTGAATGATTCGAAAGTAGTAGTCCGGCAATCCACGATTACTTGATTTTCCGCAATAGCCCAGTTAAGTGGAGCATGTCCGCGAAGATAGGCCAGCCCAGGAATGTAATTGGCAAAGAGTGGACGGTTGTGGGCAATTACCGTATCCATATGTTGTTCAACGGTGCTGATTCCAAGATGCCAAGAATGCGCATCTCGTTCTGGAACCATCCGGATTCCAGAAACCAGTACGCGCCAACCAAGTTCGGTATCTTCACCGGTCTTAAAGAGAGGGTTGTAACCTCCGAGGTTAAGCCAATTTTTGCGAGTAATTGAGAAGGTCGCGCCGACAACCGCTCGAAAACTTTCTAGCCCTGGCTCCCGTAAATCCTTGGTTCCGGTAATGAGAGTCTCCCAACCCTCTTTACCTTCGCTCTCACGATGGAGCTCGTGGAATTGACCATCTTCAAGCGCCCTAGTTAGCTCCTTGGCGTTGTAGTTCCAATCTGCCACAAAACGCTTCCAACCTAGAACGAGGTAATCATCAGGTTCATGATGCCACTTCATCATATGTGCAAGGTGATCTGGATGCGTGACCATATCGGCATCCATGCACCAGATGACATCCTCTTTAAGTTTTGCAATCACATGATTGGTGGCATCGGTCTTGCCCCAAAGCTCGCTCTGGTTCTTAAACTTTAAAATCTTGGTCTTGGCTGGCCTAATTGCTGGCAATTTCAGCGGCGGAGTTGAACCATCATCGACGATATAAACGTTGAGCAACCTGGCTGGATAACTCTGGGCCTTAAGTGATGCCAGAACTAAATCCAACTTATCTTGGCCACCGCGACAGGCGATAACGACCGCGACCGAGAGGGTAGGACGTGAAAGTATTGCGAGCGATTGTGGACGTTCGTATCTCCAGGTGGCGCTCATGCTTGGGTTCCAAACTCTTGATGTGGCCAAAATCCAACTCGTTGACCATCGGTTTCGCGAAGATACTTTGAATAATTGGTGACGTAGGTGTGGGCAACGATGCTGCGCTTGTAAATGTAGCCAAGCCCTGGAGCGCGCCAGATCTTGCCGCCATTTCTTTTAATTCCGGAGAGCAAGAAGTGATCAACTGCGCTCTTGCCTTCACCAAACCAGCCAACCGCTTCGGCGCTTGATCGCTTAGCCAAGATTGTGCCGCCACAGACCCAATCACTCCAAATATTTGTAGCCGAGATGCCGGTGGTCAGCGCCCGACGAACGGTTAAGTCGATGGCTTGTAAGTAGATGTAATTCATCGCCTTGCCGACAACTTCTGCGCCATTAGTCAGGGCAATTTCTAATAGGTCGCGCAAATGATCTGGACCGTAAATGTCATCATCATCCATCTTTGCGATGTACTCACCGGTGGATTGTGCAGCCATGGTCGAGAGAACCGAGCCGAGCGTATAGGCGACGGTGAAATTCTGGGTGACTACCGAAATGCCACGCTTTTGCAATCTATTTAATTGCTTCTTGTGGGATGCGGATAATTGAAATTTGTGAACGCCTAGAAGCAGTTCAAAGCTAGGAAGAGTTTGGGCTTCAATTTGATACAAGATATTGGTGAGGTCATCAGGTCTAGCGGTAGCCATTACGACCGAGATATATGGCAGCTTCTTGATTGAAGCGCGCCGCTCTTTACGAGCCTGCACAATCTGAGCTACTTCAACCTCAAAGTCCAATGTAAAGGCTTCCTAACTTAGTAGTGAATCTTTCCGCATGGATTATCTGCAGCTGTAATTGTATTGAACTTATTAATAGTCGTGGGGGATTGGGTGGCTTTAGAAGCAGCTTTAGTGGCACTTGGTGAGGCGGTAGCAGTTGCTACATCATAAATATCGCGGTCATTGATGAGGCGGTTAAAGAGATCAACTGATTTAACTGGATCCCAGATAACTACCGAGCCAAGTCCTGGATACGAGCCATTCGAACTGGAGAGCGGAATAGTGAGTGTGGCGACCTTCTTAGCCGAGAGCTTGCTCATCTGCTGGCCGAGGGAGATCATGTCATTTTGATTAAGGCCAGAGTCGGTCTTGATTGTAGAGAGCACTGCATTGAAGAAGTTAAGTAGCTTCACTGGATTAAGTAGCACGCCAGCGCTGGTCGCTTTGCGAAGTACAGAGCCCATGAATTGTTGCTGACGTTGCATACGTCCGATA
>CAIUHB010000151.1 GCA_903898855.1 uncultured Actinomycetes bacterium
ACAGATGCCGCCACTTTTGAAGAGTTAGCTCAAGTATTTGCAGCACTCGGAAAGACTGTCCGTTTGGTTGGACCAGTAGGCGCAGGTCAGTTAACCAAAGCGTGCAATCAAGCAATCGTTGCCATCAATCTCACCGCGCTTGGTGAGGCAATCACGTTGGCACGTAAATCTGGGCTTGATACCAAAGCAGTCTTCGACATTCTCGCCGGCGGCTTAGCCAATTCCCAAGTCTTAAATATCAAACGCGAAAAAATCGAATCCGGTGACTTCACTCCGGGCGGATTTTCTAAGTTTCAACTCAAAGACCTCAATTACGCCACCCAAACCGGCCAAGAACATGGCGTTGATATGCCCGTAACGAACTTAGTAAGGGATCTCTTTAAAGAGCTCGTCGAGCATGGCGATGGCGAACTTGATCACAGCGCAATTATTCGCGAAATCGAAAGGCGCTCACGCTAAAGTGAAATCACTTCAAATAACCGGCAAGCTTGCGATGGAACTTGTCGACGTTCCAACTCCAGTTCCCACTCCAGATCAAGTACTCATCAAAGTTGCCTACGTTGGTGTGTGTGGCTCTGATCTTCATTATTACTTCGAAGGCGCAAATGGCGCATTTGTAGTACGTGAACCGCTTGTTCCTGGCCACGAACTCTCTGGCACAGTTGAAAGCGATCCTAAAGGCGAGTTTGCTGCCGGCACTCCAGTCACTGTTCACCCTGGTCGCTTTGGTACTCCGCAAGATAAATATCCAAGCCATCCGCATCTTTGGCCAAATGGAAGTTATCTAGGAAGTGCATCCACCATGCCACATACTCAAGGTGGCGCATCGGAGTTCCTTCTCGTTGATCGCCACATGGTCCGCACTTTGCCTGGTGCACTCAGCCTAAAGAGCGCCGCACTTGCAGAACCACTTGGCGTTGCACTTCATGCAATCAAAGTTGCTGGCGAAATCAAAGGTAAAAGCGTGCTGGTCTCTGGCTCGGGTCCTATCGGACTGCTGACTATCGCAGCTGCACATATCCTCGGCGCTGCTGAAGTTCATGCCTCTGATGTACTTGAAGGTCCGCTTTCTCGTGCCAGCCAATTAGGCGCAGCAAAGACTTTTAACGTAGCCAGCGACGCACTTCCTAACGATTACTACGACGTAGTCTTTGAGTGCGCGGGCATCGCTAAAGCAGTTTCATCAGCACTCGGAGCAGTTCGCAAAGCCGGAACCGTTGTACAAGTAGGAATGCTTAAAGCTGGTGAAGTTCCTATCGAATTCGCTCCGCTAGTGAGTAAAGAGATTACCTTGAAAGGCACCTTCCGATTCCTCGACGAGATTGATGCTGCAGTCAAGATGCTTGCAGAACAACCATCGATTGAAAAGGTTATTACTCATACCTTCTCCCTCAACGATGCTAAAGCTGGTTTTGAAATGGCAAAGAATTCACAGGAATCCGGAAAGGTTCTGATCGAACTATGAGCCATGTGATCTGGAGCCAGTGGGAAGATTTAGTAGTTCCGGCTGGATTCACAAAGCTCACTCCAACCTCAACCCCACTTGATTCTGCAGATTTATCCGCAATTACTTTCTATGTTCCGCAATATATGGGCGGGCGCAAGGCGCTACTACATGTGCCGAATATGCCAAGCCTGCAATACTTACAAGTCCCTAACGCGGGATTTGAAGATGCAGTGGAATTTCTTCGCCCAGGAATGGTTCTCTGTAATGCCCGTGGCGTTCATGATGCATCTACTGCCGAACTAGCTATTGGCCTAGCAATTGCTGCTCGTCGCGGCTTTGCGCAGTTTGGCGCTGATCAGATTAATGGTCAATGGAACCACAAGCGTTACCCATCTCTTAATGACAGTAAGATTGGCATTGTCGGTGCTGGTTCTATCGCTCAAACCATTGGCCGCTACCTCGCACCATATGATGTTGAAGTTTTTTACTTTTCACGAAGCGCCAAAGATGGAGCAAAGGCAATCTCCGAGATTGATAACTACTTACCTGAACTCGATATCGTGATTTTAGCTCTGCCGCTCAACGCTGAATCTAAAGATTTGTTTGATGCAAAGCGACTTGGGCTAATGAAAGATGGATCAACCATCGTCAATGTTGCGCGCGGCCCAATCATTAATACCGAGGCATTAGTTGATGAACTCAATAGCGGCCGACTTTATGCTGGACTTGATGTCACCGATCCAGAGCCTCTTCCTGCTGGTCATCCACTTTGGAGTGCAAAGAATTGCGTTATCACTCCACACGTTGGCGGAGACTCCACTGCATTTGAATCTCGTGGGAAGCGGTTGGTTGAAGAGCAGTTAGCAAGGCTTGCCGCGGGCACGGAGTTAATTAATATCGTCGCGGTTGGCTAAATAAAAGATTATTTCCTAATTACCACTTATATAAATTCCACCGTTGCCCACGGCAACAATTTCTGATCCATCCGAACTGCTTCCAATTGCTCGCCAAGTCCTGGTTCCGGCGCTTGATTGACTAACCCAAGAAGCGCCTGAATCGTTTGAAGTCAGAACACCACCATTTAGGACTACGGTGGCGATGTGCGTTCCGTCTGAGCTTGCAGCAATTCCATAATAGTTCTGAGAATGAGCTACTCCACTAGGAGTTAGATTCGTCCAAGTGGCACCTCCGTCAGTTGATGAATAAACATCTCCCGATCCGTAAACATTCGCATAGATTCGTGTTCCATCGCTGCTCATGGAAAGGCCATGCCAACCCCTTGAGCCAGCGGAAGTTCTATCTGTCCATGTCACACCCGAATCGGTTGACGTATAAATATCTCCTCCATAAACAGCAGCTACTAATTTACTTCCATCGGAATTACTTGAAATCGCCCACCATGTTTTACTACCAGAGTTTGTTTGATCCGTCCAAGTTACTCCAGAATCACTTGAAGTGTATATGTCGGACGCGCTGGCAACTGCGGCCAATTTTGTCCCGTCACTACTTGAAGTAACGGAGTACCAGTTCTTTACTCCCGCGCTACTCTGCAACGTCCAAGTTGCTCCAGAATCAGATGAGGTAAATATTCCAACGTTGTAGGCGGCGGCAACTAATTTCGTGCCATTAGAACTCATCGCAATTGAATACCACGTCCTCGAACCCGATGTAGTTCTATCTGTCCAAGTGGCACCTGAGTTATTTGATGTGTAGATGTCACCTATGTTGTTTGCTGCCGCGATTTTTGTGCCATCTGGCGAAACCGCAACAGCAAACCAAGAAGCACCTGGTGCAGAAGATTGAATAAACGAACATTGTGAATTTGTGAAGTAACAGGAATAAGTCGAAAGGTTTGTGCCACTTTGAATTGTGATTGTATTAATTGACGAACTAAGTAGAGATGGGTTCGTAAAAGTTAAAAGTACCGAATTGCAGCCGCCTCCCCCGATACAAGTTGTTGCGGCAGAAGTAGTACTCACTGAGGACGAATTAGCAACGCTTATTTTAAAAGTGCCAGCATTGTCGTATATTGATAACGTTGAAGTAGTTCCAAACAGTGTATTAGGGACGTTCTGACCTGTTTGATAGGTAGCGATATTGAAATAAGAGGAGTAACAGTTTTGAGGGATATTCTCTATCTTTAAAGTAGAAAGATAGAAGCTACTTCCAGAAACTGTCGAAGTTGGAGTGATTAATAAATTTGAAGTTCCAGAGCAAGCTGTAAGAGCGGCAGACGCCTGGCCAAATTCAACGGCCGCACTTGAAATTGTTATGTTTGATGCAAAAGTCGAGCGTAGGAAGAAACTAGTTGCCACCAATGAAACGATGAGAAGAATTGCCGTTGGAAGTTTCTTAAGGCGTCTTCCCTCAGACTCTTCCTCTTCTGGATCGTCCCAGTAGTACTCATCTTCCACCGGAGTAGACTACAGGTACGAAAACAGCTGACTCATAAGCGTTAGAGCTGGTGCCCCCGGTCGGACTCGAACCGACACTGGAAGGATTTTAAGTCCTCTGTCTCTGCCATTGGACTACGGGGGCG
>CAIUHB010000152.1 GCA_903898855.1 uncultured Actinomycetes bacterium
AAGGATGATCTGTGGCTGGAACTAGTGCGCCCAAAAATGGTGCGAAGGCAACAAAGAAGACCGCTGTTAAGAAGGTCGTCGCAAAGAAAGCCGTTGTAAAAAAGGCTGCTGCGAAAAAAACTGTTGCAAAGAAAGCCGCAGTAAAGAAGGCCGCAACTGGTCCACGCCGTTTTCCTACCAAAGCCGAATTAGAAGCAATGAAGTTGGCTCGCGAAGCTGAAGAACAAGCCAAGGCCGAGAAGAAAGCCGCTGGCCGCAAATTATTTCCTACCAAAGCCGAGCTCGAAGCTCGTCGCCTTGCCGAACTCGGTCAGAGCGCGCCAGTTGCTGCGCCAGCTGCCAAGTTGGATAAGAATGGCAAAGCAATTGTTACCAAGATTGATGGCGAAGAAGTTGAGCTAGAAGAAATCGAACTCGAAGATGTCGAGACTTTGATCGAAGAAGTAAAAGAGATTATTGAAGAAGAGAAGGAAAGTGAGATTCGCGTCGTCAACGTCGCCGAAGAATCCACTAACGAGGCCGATGCCTTCACCATCAAAGATTCCGAAGAGGATGATGCCCCGGCTCAAACAGTTCTCACTGCAGGTGCGACAGCCGACCCAGTTAAGGATTACCTAAAACTTATTGGTCGAGTACCACTCCTGAACGCTGAACTCGAAGTAAAGCTCTCGCTCGAAGTTGAAGCGGGTCTCTTTGCAGAAGAGAAACTTGCGACAGATAAGAAGATGGATAAGAAGCTCAAGCGCGAGTACGAGCAACTCGTCCTCATTGGCCGTCGGGCAAAGAACCATTTGCTTGAAGCAAACCTTCGTCTCGTAGTTTCATTGGCAAAGCGCTACACCGGCCGTGGAATGTTGTTCTTGGATTTAATTCAAGAAGGAAACCTCGGTCTTATTCGCGCCGTAGAAAAGTTTGATTACACCAAGGGTTATAAGTTCTCGACTTATGCAACCTGGTGGATTCGCCAGGCAATTACCCGTGCGATGGCAGACCAGGCGCGCACCATTCGTATTCCAGTTCACATGGTTGAAGTCATCAACAAGTTGGCACGTGTACAACGCCAGATGTTGCAAGATCTCGGCCGCGAACCGACCCCAGAAGAGCTTGCTAAAGAACTTGATATGACACCTGAGAAGGTAGTCGAAGTTCAAAAGTATGGCCGCGAACCAATCTCACTTCACACCCCACTCGGTGAAGAAGGAGATTCCGAATTCGGAGATTTGATCGAAGATTCAGAGGCGATTGAACCGGGCGAGCACGTCTTGTTCACCACTCTTCAAACTGAACTCCATCAGGTTTTGGATACTTTGTCTGAGCGCGAAAAGGGCGTCATCATGATGCGTATTGGATTGTCTGATGGACAGGCCAAGACCCTTGATGAAATTGGTAAGGTCTATGGCGTCACTCGCGAAAGAATTCGCCAGATCGAATCCAAGACCATGTCCAAGCTGCGTCACCCTTCTCGTTCGCAGAAGCTTCGCGACTACCTCGAATAAGCCGATGAGCTATCACGTTCAAATTCGACTAAAAGAGAATGGTTCCATTCGCATCAAGGGAACCGTTGAAATTGTCGATGCCGAAGGCAATGTGCTTGAGACTAAAACCGATTTCTCGCTCTGCCGATGCGGTGCATCCCAAGATAAGCCTTGGTGCGATGGCGCGCACAAAAGTTGTGGCTTCCAAGCACCTGAGGGATTGCCCTCTTAACCTCGATGCAAAAAATGCAGGCACGCATTGCGAGATGGACCTTAGTTACACTGCTCTTTTCGCTGCTAGTTGTTCCAACTTTTAAGGATTATGCGCACGCGGCACAAACTCAGCAACCCGAATGTCAGGTTGGATTTTCGTCAGCATGTCCAGCTCTCTCGCCGCAAGAGGTCTATAACCTTTATGGCAACAATGTTGATACGGCTATCTGGCTAACGAGTGATTCATCTACCTCAGGCACGCCAATTCAAGTCTTTGCTCTGATGAACCATGGATCTACCTATAACTCTGGCTGGATTCTCTTGGCAAAAGGCGTAAAGGGAAGCACAAACTTTGGATACTCCTCGAACGTCTTTTCTGGAACTGGTTACACATTGAATCCAACTTCGCTTACGAACGACACTACGACTGACGCAGTATTTTCTGCTTTTGATTCCTACCCAGTAACCAATTCACTCATTGGATTTTCCAATCCAACGTATGCTTCCAATATCGCCATGAACGGCGGCGATTTATCTAACAACTATTGGAATTCATGGGTTTGGCTAGAGACAAATACTCCCCAGACTATGTACACGAGATTAACAACGGCTTCGACGCTTGCCACAAATGGCAGTGTAAGAACTTCTTTGTTTAAAAGCGGATCAAACTATTTCTTCGGTAATGAAACCGGCTACCGGGGCTATGGCTACTTAATGACTACCTGCATAAATGTTCGTTGGGGAATTGTCTTCAATAACGAAACTGACCAGTCGAGTTGCGATGTTGGCGTCGGACTGGGTTTGGGCGGCGGCCTCACGGGAAATATAAATACCTCGAAC
>CAIUHB010000153.1 GCA_903898855.1 uncultured Actinomycetes bacterium
ATCTTCCAAGATTTGTCGATTCGGCGGGCGATTGGTCCAAAGAAGCGCATCATGAAACCGCGCGAATTAAGGTGCTTCTCGAGCTCAGTCTCGTCATACATGCCTTGACGCATCTTCTTGAAGACCGTGACAACTGATACGAGTACGACTAGGTTCAGAATCGCGATTAGCATCAAGAAGGTTCCGCTGACTGTGGTGCCGATGAGTGACGTGTAGTGGTGGAGCGAAGAATTCTGATTCTTGACCTGAACGCCAAGTGACTTGATTCCGAAATTGAGGATTACGGCCAGCGCGGTCACGACGGAGGAGTGGCCAAGCGAGAAGAAGAAACCAACGCCCATCGGACGCTGTCCTTCGCTCATCAACTTACGTGTGGTGTTATCAATCGCAGAAATATGATCAGCGTCGAATGCGTGGCGCATGCCGAGCGTTAAGGCGAGAAAGCCGGTACCCCAACCGAAGAGGGTGCCGTCAGCGAGCTTGTAGTGACCTGAAGTCGCTGCCCACATCAACAGGGTTCCGCCGATGAGCAAGAAGAAGATCACGCCAAACATTGCCCCAAGGCGCTTGCGTTCATCGCCCGAGAGGCCCGCTATGGCTTTTGACGCGCCTTTTGGAGCTGATGTGGATGTTGGCTGATTCATTGGCTGACGCCCCTAGGTGCTCTTGCGAGGTATTCCCTCTTGCAAACTATTTGCAGAAAGGAAGGTTACCTGACTCCTGGGGCTTTTGCTAGCCGAATCGGGTCGCGAAGCCTAAAACTCTCGAATTGGGCGGACAAAATTCCACTGGGCGGAGTTGTTGCTGTTGTTTTTGACATCGCTGCCAGTGCCAGTGGTGGTGATCAGGTACTGGTCATAGGCATAAATGGTGTTGGTGGTGGATTGGGTCGATGACCAATAGACGGCGTTGCTGACGAAGGAGTCGGCTCCCGGGGCGTTTGAACCGGCTCGGGATGTACAGGTCTGGGCAACGTCGGTATTGGTCGATGTTTCGGAATTGCCGTTCGCATAGTTACACATGACCCGCAATTCGTATTGAGACGGAATGAACCAGTCTTTATATCCGCCGTTGGAGTAATTCACGGCGGCCTGAATGGCGTAGGTGCAGGTCGAACCAACTATGCAGGCAGTGCTTCCATAAGCGGCGTATATCAAGGCGTTGTTGGCATATCCAGCCCCCACGTTAGGACTGGTTCCCGCTACCGAGTTGTTGTTGGGGGACCATGGCGTTATCGAAGGATCCTGCGATAGACCTGACCAAGTATGTGGGGCCATTTCGATGTAATGGCAGGTTGAAGCCATATTGGCACCGCATGGGAAGCCGGCGAAGACCGCGAAGACAATCGTTCCTCCACCTGGGCCCTTATCGCCTAGCGAGCATGTTCCGCCATTGCTGCAGAAGAGGATTCGGTTTTCTACGCTTTGGACGGTCAGTTTGTACACACTCGCCGAACTAGCAACCGGGGATGTGAACGTGACGGTAAAGGAGGTCGTTGAATTCGTGACGATTGTTAGGCCCGTAACCGTGGAGGAAATCACGAAGGTTCCGTTGTTATCTAACACGACGATATCGGTTGCGGTTGATGCGAAGAGGGGGAGCGCAGAATTGCTCGATGCGTCGTATGCGTTGAGGATTAAATCTTTGCCATAACAGGAGACCGGAACGCCGGAGACAACTACCGAACTGAAGTTTTGCGTTCCACCTCCAGAGGCATTCGTGAACGACGATTGAGGAGTGACGGTCAGGTTATTCGACCCAGAGCAAGCAGTAGTCGCGGTTTGTCCTTGACCAAATTGAACAACGCCGTTGGAGTTGAGTGAGATATTCGCTGCCAGGGTTGTCTTAAGAAAAAACGAACCAGCGAGCAAGAGAACTACACCAGCTAGTACACCAAGAGTTTTTGGGCGACGAGTGTGTTCGGGTAGAAGTTCATCGTCTGAATAGTCGGCGTAGTATCCCGCCTCTTCATATTCAGACATCAAGCGAGTGTTCCCTAGTGCGGGATCAATAGCGAATTGAAAAGGCCCCCGATTACTCGAGGGCCTTCACTATTTAAACTTGTGGTTTAAATATCGTAGTAGAGCTCAAACTCTGCTGGGTGTGGACGTAGGCGGACATAATCCACTTCAGCGGAGCGCTTGTAGGCAATCCAAGTCTCGATGAGATCCTTGGTGAATACGCCACCGCGGGTGAGGTACTCGTGATCCTTCTCGAGGTTATCCAAAACTTCGGACAATGAACCCGGAACTTGTGGGATGGCGGCTGCTTCTTCGCCTTCCAGCTCATACAAGTCCTTGTCCACTGGCTTTGGTGGCTCAATCTTGTTCTGGATGCCATCGAGGCCAGCCATCAACATCGCAGCGAATGCTAGGTATGGGTTGGATGATGGATCTGGGCAACGGAACTCGATGCGCTTTGCCTTTGGATTCGAACCTGTGATTGGAATACGGATACAGGCCGAACGGTTACGAGCTGAGTAAACGAGGTTTACTGGTGCTTCGTAGCCTGGA
>CAIUHB010000154.1 GCA_903898855.1 uncultured Actinomycetes bacterium
ATCGCCAACTTGTCATGAACCGAGAGGTTGAGCCCCTCTTGCTGCGCGCCATCGCGAAGTGTGGTGTCGTAGATATGAAATGCGTCGGAGATTGTCATTAGCAGACTTTCACATTCCAGCCGCGTGTATCAGCGATGGTGCCATGTTGGATGCCGAGTAAAGTTTCGCGAATCTGCATGGTGATTGGTCCAGGCTTTCCATCGCCAGTAACCCATGTTCCATGCTCGCTCTTAGCAGCGCCAACAGCTGAAACAACCGCAGCGGTTCCGCAGGCAAAGACTTCAGTAATTTCACCTGATGCAATGCCATCGCGCCAATCATCGATGGAGAACATCACTTCTTCAACTTCATATCCCAAGTCCTTGGCAACAGAGAGAATTGAGTCGCGAGTGATACCAGGAAGAAGAGTTCCGGTCAGCTTCGGAGTAATAACTTTCGCATCGGCGCCTTTACCTTTAACAAAGTAAAGATTCATGCCGCCCATCTCTTCCACCCAGAAGCGCTCATTGGCATCGAGCCAGACAACTTGTTCGCAACCCTTGGCTGCTGCCTGCTTTTGGGCAACGAGTGATGCTGCGTAGTTGCCGCCGCACTTTGCCTCACCGGTTCCGCCTTGAGCAGCGCGAACATATTCGGTGGAGATCCAAACGGTTACTGCATTAGCAGCGTTGAAGTAAGCACCAGCTGGAGTTGAGATTAAATAGTACGTCGCCTTATTTGAAGGGCGAACTCCAAGGCCAACTTCAGTGGCAATCATGAATGGGCGAATATAGAGCGACTCTCCCACTTTTTGGGGAACCCATTTACGATCTTGTTTAACAAGTTCTTTAACGGTATCCATAAAGAAATCAATCGGCATCTCTGGAAGTGCCAGGCGCTTTGCGCTTCGAGCAAAGCGAGCTGCATTTGCTTCGGGGCGGAAGAGGCTGATGCTGCCATCAGGTTGTCCATACGCCTTCATGCCTTCAAAGATCTCTTGACCGTAATGGAAGACGGCGGTCGCTGGATCTAATGTGATTGGGCCATAAGGAACGAGTTCGGCATCAGACCAGCCATCGGCCTCGCTCCACTCAGCAACAACCATATTGTCGGTGTAGTACTTACCGAAGCCACCTTGTGCAAGGCGCTCCTCACGAACTGTATCGGCTACTGGATAGGTATTAGGGCGCAGATTAACTTTCATTTACTTCACCAGCGCTGCCAAAGCATCGCCAACTTCGGCAGTCGAGCGCTTTGCAGTTCCACGAGTAAGTAAATCTTTTTCAACAGCTGCGACTACATCAGCTGCGGCATCTGTGAGACCTAGATGTTCGAGCATCATGGCAACTGACATCACTGTTGCAGTTGGGTCAGCTAATTGCTTGCCCGCGATATCAGGAGCAGATCCATGAACTGGTTCAAACATTGATGGGAAGGTGCCATCTGGATTGATATTTCCAGAGGCAGCTAATCCGATTCCACCGCAGATAGCTGCAGCAATATCAGTCAGGATGTCACCAAAAAGATTATCGGTTACAACCACATCGAAGCGATCAGGGTTGGTAACAAAGAACATGGAAGCGGCATCGACGTGTAGATAGTCGGTGGCAACATCTGGAAATTCTTTAGCAACTGATTCGAAGGTGCGAGTCCATAGTCCGCCGGCGCGCATCAGAACGTTGTTCTTGTGCACCATGGTGAGCTTTTTGCGCGGACGAGCTTGTGCGCGAGCAAATGCATCACGGATTACCCGCTCTGCGCCGCGGCGAGTATTGAGAGACTCCTCGGTGGCAAGCTCGTGCTCAGTGCCGTATGCAAGTACGCCACCTGCCCCAACATAAGGTCCTTCAGTGCCTTCACGAACGACTACGAAATCAATCTTTGGATCTCCGGCAAGTGGTGACTTAGTTCCGGGCCACAACTTTGCTGGGCGAAGGTTGATGTAGTGATCAAAGGCAAAGCGAAGTTTGAGAAGTAGACCGCGCTCAAGGACGCCTGATGGCACAGATGGGTCGCCAACTGCGCCAAGCAGAATGACATCGGATTTAGCAATCTCGGCCATCACCGAATCAGGGAGTACTTCCCCGGTCTTGTGCCAGTACTTAGCACCGAGCTCGTAATCAGTCTTAGTAAATGTAACGCCATACTTGGCTGCAACTACATCCAAAACCTTGAGTCCTTCTGCAACAACTTCAGGACCGATTCCGTCTCCGGCGATAACCGCAAGATTGAAATTCTTCGACATCATCATCTCTCTTCTTTGAGCTCTTTGTGCAATCTAAATTAGGAAACCAGATTTACTGCGCGAACGAGTTCGGCACCAGTCTCCTTGGTAACGGAAGCAAGTACTTCGGCAGTCGCTGGGGAATCGATGTTGAGCGCCATTAACGCTTCACCGCCAGCTGCTGCGCGCGATACCTGCATACCTGCAATATTGATTCCAGCTTTGCCGAGTGCATTTCCTACTGTTCCAACTACACCGGGCTTATCGGTGTAACGAAGGAAGAGAATGTTCTCGGTTGGTGGAAGTTCGATATCAAATCCATCAATCGCAATAATCTTCTCGGCGCGACGAATACCCATCAAAGTGCCGTCGACAACGAGTGATCGTCCATTGCTAAGTGCGCAGTGAAGTGAAATCATGCTGCGAAACTCTGGACTCTCTGGATCTGTGTGAACCGAAGCTGTGATGCGACCTTCGGCAAGTCCTGG
>CAIUHB010000155.1 GCA_903898855.1 uncultured Actinomycetes bacterium
CCCGGATTAAATCCAAAACTTTGGAATTGGGAGATGAGTTCTTCCATTCCAGGAAAAGCTGAGTTGTTCTGATCCTTCTTCGGAGAGTTCTCATCCTCGGAATTATCTGAACCATCATTGGGGCCGAAGCCAAATCTCGGCGTCACCGTCTGCTCCTTTCCTTTATTGATTCTTACTTTCGTGGATACCCTGAATGTACTTAGTCACTAACCTAACGAGTTCGAGGGCGATTTTCTTCCCGAAACCGATAACTCTCAGCCAATCTTGTTAGGCTAGGTAGATGCTCATCGCCTCCTCGAATAACGTAGCCTTCGCTGCGCTTATTTGGTGGGTCATTCCCTTGATTGGGGTAATTGGCGCGATTGCCTATGTGGTCTGGGTTTCAAAGTTTGCCGATAAATACTCAAATGAGACCAATAGATCAGTTGGGAACTTCTCAAAGTTTCAAGCCAGCTTCCGCGCAGATCAGGCCCGCAAGAATGTAGATCAGAGGCCATCTTCGGCTCTACCTACTCAGCCATCGACTCCGCCATCTGCTGCACCAAGTACGACGCCAACGCCGCCCACACCACCCACATTAGGCATCTAGACCGGCTTGCTTTCGCTCTCCATGCCTCCTCGTTATTTATCTCGCCCAGTTCTCTACCTTGTTGGGGCAATTATTGTTTTAGCGCAATTCATCCCGTTGCCCTATGTGGCAATAGTCCCCGGCCCTGCATTCAATCTCTTGGGTTCGGCCATAACTATTAATCCACTATCAACTCAATCAAACTCTGCCACAATTGCAACTAGTGGTGCAGCGAGCACTACGGCTAGCGGCGCCAAAAATAAAGCGAATGACGTTTACCAGCCAATGATTCCGGGCAAATTATTTGCCACAACAGTGATGGTCACCAATCCGCAAGTCCATATGTATGCCCCGGAGTTATTGGTGCAATGGTTGCGCGGGGATGCCACGATTCAACCTCGTTCGGCAATTTATCCCAACCACGTCTCGAGCAAAGTTGCTCTGGCCCAAGGTAAGAGCGAGATGGTGAGCGCCGAGAAAACTGCAACTATTGCAGCCGCTAATTTCTTACAAGGAATCGATCCCGCAACCGCATCATTTCTCAGTGACAAGACGGTGCACTTTGCAATGAAGGAGACCGGGGGACCAAGTGCTGGGCTTGGATTCGCACTCGCTCTCATTGCGCGAGTAAAAGCGCCTAATTTATTTAACGGTAGATCCATTGCAGTAACCGGAACAATTGATGCATCAGGAAAAGTTGGACCAATTGGTGGCATCGATCAAAAATCAATTGGCGCCGCCAGAGCCGGTGCAAGTATTTTTATCATTCCAGCCGAGAATTGCTTAGATATTTCACAGAGCAAAAAACAATGGGAGAAATCCCAATGGAAGTATCAAGGCATGCGAATCATTCCGGTCGCCTCATTGACGCAAGCAATTCATACCCTTGCAACTCTGGCACCAGGCAAAGCTGGGCTAAGCGCGCTGGCTAGCGCTGCCCACTGC
>CAIUHB010000156.1 GCA_903898855.1 uncultured Actinomycetes bacterium
CTCTCAATATACGTAATCTGATTGAACTGAAGATCAAGCACGCGATCTTCTTCTTGTAGGCCTAGCGCCTTAAGTGCGCGAGCAAGTTGAAAAATTCGTCCGCCAATTTCACCAAAGGTACGTGTGCCCTCTTCGCTCTCTACTGCAATGCGATCGCGATATGTAGTAGTCGCTCGTGCTACAAGTGTTCCGACGTCCATTAGTGGCTAGTCCCTTCGTTGGTTGCTCCTGAAAGTGAGTAAGCGCTGTCGAGAACCCAAGCGCCATTTGGCAAAACTGTTATGGGGTTCATATCGAGCTCGCTGCCAGCTGGCCAACCTTCGGTAACTTCGGCAATACGAAGAACCGCCTTCACAAATGAATCGACATCAGCCGCTGCACTCCCGCGCGCGCCAGCAAAGAGTGGTGCAAGTCGAGTCTGGCTGATCATCTCTCGGACAATGGTTTCGTTTACTGGAAGTAGGCGGATTGCAACATCACCGATAATTTCGGTAAGAATTCCACCGACGCCAATAGTGAGAACTTTGCCGAGCGAAGATGAGGTAACGCCAACAAGGGCTTCGACGCCCTTTGGAACAAAGGTTTCGACCAGAACTTCATTTGTTTTTCCATCACCGGCAATTTGGGAGAGTCGCTTATAGGTAGCACTTCCGGTTTCAGCAGTGATGTCGAGTGCGACTCCGCCCGCTTCACTCTTGTGCAATAGACCAGGAATGACGGCTTTAAATACTGCGCGACCACCGACTTCAGTAATTGCTTTAATCGCAGCTGCTTCATCGTTAACTACTACTGAGAGCGGTACCGGTACGCCAACTGATTTCCACAGCTCTTTGAGTTCTACTTCGGTGGCATGTGCCGAAGGAATAGGTAAACCACTTTTCACAGGTGATGTAAATCGAGTTGGGGTGCGTGCGCTCTCGTTAAGAATTCGAAGTGCTGCAACTGCCCGATCAGGAGTTGGATAAACCGGAAGTTTCATAGCAGCAAAAAGCTTGCTCGCTTCTGGAGCAAGAGCGGAAGACCCAGTACGAGCAACAGCAATCGGAAGATTGCGGATATTGCGAACTTCACCGAGCGCCTTGGCGATACGTTCGACATCGTTGCCGACTAATACTGCAAAGCAGGCAACAATCGCATCTACACCAGGATCTTTCGCTAAAACTTCAAGACAGCGCTCAAAGAGATCTGGTGATGACATGACCGCCGCAGTTACATCGACTGGATTGGTGATATTTCCGTAGGAAGGAACGATCGTGGCAAGTTCATCAAGCGTTGCCTTGGAGAAGCTAGCCATCTCTTGACCGCTCTTCTCGATGGCATCGGTCGCCAGAATGCCAGAGCCACCAGAGGTAGTAATAATTGCGATGCGCTTTCCGAGTGGCTTGGCACCAGCGGCGAAAATTAATCCGGCATCAATTAACTCTTCTACATCATCAACTCGAACTGCAGATGTTGAGTTAATAGCGGCATCGATAACTCGATCTTCGGTAGCAAGTGCGCCGGTATGGGAAGCAGCTGCAAGCGCGCCTGCGGCAGAGCGACCGACTTTGAGAATTGCAGTTGGCTTCTTTGCCGAAATTTCCTTGAGTGCATCAATATCGGCCAAAGATTCGGTGTAGAGCAGGATGGATGAGATGGTTGGGTCATCGGCTAGCTCTCGAGCTACTTCTAGCGCAGTCACATCGGCTTCATTTCCAGTGGTTACAACTGCGCCAATCGGTAATCCAGCATCCATGCCAAGTGAATACATTCCATAACCAAGCGCGCCTGATTGGCTTACGAGTGCAACTGATCCAGCGGCAACTTGAGTGGAGGCGCCGGCAAATACTGGCGAGAAAGATGCAACAAGACCTTGGCCACCGCCAACTGCACCAATGCAGTTTGGACCAACCATTCGCATTTTGTATTGCTGTGCAATTTCGAGTAATCGGGATTGAGCTTGCGCACCGGCTTCATCTGCTTCAGCAAAGCCAGAGGACATAACGATGACTACACCGACGCCAGCGATGCCACATTGCTTGAGAGATTCTTCAACGAGTGCTGCTGGAACCATGATGAGTGCAAGTTCTACTTTGCTCTTTATTTCAGTAACGCTGGCATAGGCAGTTAAGCCAAGGATGGTTCCGCCTTTTGGATTAACCGGATAAATCTCGCCCTTGTATCCATATCGCTGCAGGTACTCAATAGGAGCGCGACCCATTGCACCAACGCGTTCAGTAGCGCCGATTACTGCAATGGATTTTGCTGACCAGAGTGCCGAGAGCTGTGTCATGAGATGCAGGCAACTCCTTCGATCTCAAGCAGTGCTGCCTCATCCCACAAGCGAGTTACTCCCACAAGAGTCATCGCTGGGAAATTCTTGCCGATTAACCGCTGCCAGATCTTTCCGATCTCGCGCGAGTTCGCCCGATAATCAACTGGATCTACCGAGAAGATAGTGATCTTCACCAGGTCTTCTGGGGTACCGCCAGCGGCCTTGAGTGAGACACACAAACTTGTAAGCGCTTTCTCGAATTGTTCGACCACATTGGCGCCAACAATTACATTCTCTTTATTAAGCGCGGTTTGGCCAGCAAGATAGATGAACTTTCCCTCGCCCAACACCGCATGTGAAAAGCCAATCGGGGGCGCGAGTTCCTCCGGATTAAATTTAGTTGTTGCCATTTAGCGGCCTCCCTCGAGCAGTTGTGTTACACCGGTTTCGCTTTTGCCAATAAATGCAATCGCAGCATCGGCAACTTCTTCTGGAGTCAAAAACCTGGCTCCTACTAGTTTGGATTCAAGCGCGGATCGAACTTCATCCAAGCTCTTTCCGGTTCGTTCTGCCGCAGC
>CAIUHB010000157.1 GCA_903898855.1 uncultured Actinomycetes bacterium
AACAACAGCAAAATAACAATCACCAGCAGCAGAGCGTAATTCCAGCGCCAGTTCCGGTTCCGGATCCCGTTCAGCAATCCAAAATCTTTTCATTGACACCCGAAACTGTCACGGCTGGGGTTGCGACCACGGTAACGCTTAACGGTACATTTGTTGAGAGAGTTGTCGTCATTCAAATCAACGGCGCTTCAATCTCTTCTGGAACATGGACCCAATCACCAACCGCTCTTTCATTCCCACTTGCCGCCCAAGAGCCTGGCTCCTACACGATTCAACTCTTCAATGGTGCAGCGCCAGTTCTCGCTACTCAACTCACAGTCGCCAAGGCAGTTGCTGTTGTAGTGCCATCGGTGCCGGCGATCGATACGGCAACGAGTACTGCGACCAATACCAAGGTGGCCGATACTTCGACTGTTGCCCCTGCTAAGCCAGTGGCTCCGAAGCCAACTGCAAGTTCAACTCCAATGCCAACAAAGAACCCAGCTGTGCCAAAAGTCCAGCCAATGGCAAAGTCGATTACCATCACCTGCGTACACGGGAAATCTGTCAAGAAGATCGTTGGCGCTTCACCTAAGTGCCCGAGTGGATATGTGAAGAAGTAGTCAGCTCTTAACTATTACTAGCCACAATCTCTACGTAGCGAGAAGATGGAACGTTGAGGGCTGCTCGACCGGCGCCCTTGTATTTAATTTGGGTATTGACTCCATTGGCGCGAAGTATCTTTGCTATCTGTGCGGCGCGGTTTCTGGATAAGGCGCCATCGGTTGCAGCTGAGCCTGGTGTGGGTTGGGCGTACCCGGTAATAGATACTGTGATTTGAGTGCCTAATCCAGAAATTTTTGCTGATAGAGCGCGAAGCTTCTGTAGATTGTTCGCATCCACGGCATAAGAAGCCAAATCAAAGTAGACCTTGAGCGATAAATCTGCCGCTAGTGGCGGTTTCTTTACCGTTGGCTCAGTTGGCTTCTCAGGAACAACAGGCATAACGGGAGTTGGAGTTGGCGCCTGGATAACTTTGGCGGGAGCCTCCATATAAGCGAAAACTTGTGGCGTCATAAGTGGGTCAGCACCGTTGTATAGCTGAATCGCGTAGGTACCAATCGCCTTATTTGGTGATGTGAATGAGACAGAAGTAGGAGTTTGTTTCCAACTTCCAACTGGAAGCGATTCGATGCCCACAGTGATGTTTGTGATGGGCTCTATAAATTGGCCTTCCATAACTACGGTGACATCCGAACCTACGTTAGTCGAGTGTGGTGACATCGAAATGATTTTTGATTGCTGAACAGGAATCACCACTTCCTGCACGGATGGCTGAACAATTGGCGCAGGAGAATTAGCAACATAGGTGGCGGTCACGGAGTGGGCGCTAGTCACATTGGAAAATGTATAGCCGCTGTTAATTGCGTTTGTTAAGGAAGACCCAGTTAGGGAGGAACCGTCGATGGTGATGCCTTGGATCGTGTATCCATTATTGGCTGCAAAAGTAAATGTCTGATTTGCACCTGATGTCACTGCCGTGGTCGAGGGAGTGATTGTTCCGCCTGTTCCCTGAGTAACCGAAACCGTGTACTGGTTGGGCGCATTTGCCAACCAGCGAGCCGTCAATGTTGTTGGCCCACTTGGCGTATATGGCCAAGAAATAGTGTTTGTGCTCGAGTCCACCCAGTCACGGAAGGAGTAATTCGCTCTCGTAGGATCTGCCGGCTTAACCAGTGCAGTGCCTGTGTAAGTTTCTGAAGCAACTGCCGAACCCAAGCTGCTGAAATCTACGAGGAAACGCGGCGTCCACACCGCGTAAAGATCAATATTGCCTTGAATGCTATTGGTTAAGAGATCATTTGGCGCAATTAACCCACCCGTGCAAGTGCGAAGGTTTGAGTTGTTGTTCGTGCGACACCAGCCCGCAAAATCATAATTTGCCAAAGCTAAATTCGAGTTGGGAAGTGCAGTTGCCGAAGAACCTGCTAGATATGGCGAGGAAGTATCGACAGGCGCAGTTCCCGATGTAATTGGTGAATTATTACTACTGAGCGCATGGTAAGTCACCGCATATGGAAGAAGACTTAGGAGAACAGGTGCCGATGCGTCGCCAAATCCATAATTGGTTTCGGCTCGTACAGATACATTGTATGTAGTTGTAGGAACTAGAAAAGCGCCGTTCATGCTGATTTTTGTGACCGGGATTGTCAGCCCCGTACTAGGTGGAGCGACGGGGAGCCAAGTAGATCCGCCATCTGTCGAGTAGTCATAATTGGTAATCGGGTAGCCACCAGTATCAGTGGGTGGTGTGATCGATACATATGCCGTCGTGGTATCCGTCGTGTACGACAAAATGGTGGGAGCGCTAGCTTCTCTGGCGGGCGTTGCAGTTTTAGAATTTGAAGGATGTGCGAAAGTGATTCCATCATCTGAGGTCAAAATTTCGAACGTATAAGAAACTCCATTGGTGAGACCTACGATGTATGCCGAAGTTGCATTTTGATCAATCGGATCTGAATACAGGTATGGACCGCTTACATCATTAGTAGCACGATATCTCACCTCATATCCGCCAGCAGGAAGTCCATTGGTGGGCGGATTCCAGTTGAGCATTACCGCTTGGTCACCAGGAATAATTGGAGCAAGGGCTCCGCCCAGCAAATTCGATACTGGGTATCGGAACATCACCGCGTGATTCGATGGAAAGGCCCAAGCCTGATTAGATGGAACACCGCTACAGATGGCACAGGGGTCGTATGAGTAGGTAGCGAAGGGATTCGGCCAAGTGCTTACTGGTAAAGGTCGCGAATATGGAGATCCATCAACCTGTTGGTCAGTTTGATCAAATCTTGCCCGTTCCCACTGGGTAGAGCTATTGATTTGTTTCTGCACGTCGCCAATTAAAGTGTTTGTATCAACAATGAACCCACCGCCCGCTACGGTGTTGCAGTTGGAACCAGAACAATTACCGTTGTGAGTTGCAAAACCAGTGATGTCATTCCCGATATCTAAATAGTTATCGACATAAAATGCATTCAAACTTTGATTGTTATAGTTTGAATTACAGCCGTCCTCATCTGTTTCAGAATTGAAACCATTCATTGGGTAATCCATTGGATGACTACATGGCTGACCATTCATATCGGTCGTAAAATAAAATGCTTGAACTAAAGGTTGAATGGGATCAATGGCCACTTGAGCGCCGGGATAATCACTGACTACGTCAATTCCGTTGATCGTTCCACCCCACTCCTCAGCTCCACCACCACCCATCGCGAGGACGTAGATGTAGGTTTCGCCAGCACTAGGCACAATATCCAACGTCTGAGCTGCACTTAACTGTCCATGCCATTCGGCTGCATTCTGGTAAAAAAGCCGAGTCGGACCAGCGTCACTTCCGAGAAAAATATCTATATCGTTGTCGGCCAAGACTTGAACTGGAATCGTGGTGAGAGTTGGCGCCTGTGGATCCGTTGCGGCGTAACTAGATTGGGCGAGTAAGGAAGGGATGCTAATGGCTAGCAGAGAGCCAATAAGTAATTTAAAAATTCGCCTTTTTAGACTCTCGAAATTCATTATAGAAGTATGGCAGGAAGTGTTGAAATGATTATTAATGGCTCTAGTGAGTCGTAGAAAGGTGGACGTAAAGTCCATTTAAATGCGCGCTGGACGAGCAGAAGTTAATGATGCATCATCTCGATACGTGGAGATCGTCGCTGCCAATAGTTAAATAAGGGGAATTACGATTTCGTTGTAGTGCATGAAGCCTGGCTTGAATGGTGGATCGAAGCGGCAGATTCGCATTTCGGTTGATAGGGCGATGTGGGCAAGCGCAGCACTAGCCCGGAGTTCCTGCTCTTTTACTTGGCAGGTTTCTGCAGTCGCACGACCCCGGAAGGTGAGCGCTAGGCATCTTTCAGTGCCCACAGCACGAAGCTTCACATTGGCTTCTGTGGGGTGAGGCATATCGGCAAGAGTTGAGCCGGCTGGCATCACAAATGAAACGTGCCAAGATTGTGAATCGATCGAACCCTGGGTTGCGGCAATAACTGGCGCCGTCATCGCAATCTTTGCAGAGGTGGCATTGCCCTTGGATATATAACGAAAGAGGGAACCAAAGGCCTCTGAAGTAGCTGCCTGATAATCGCTGGTCATGGTCTTCTCGGCAAGAACGTATGGCTCGTATTCGCGAAGCTCGAAATTATTAAACTGCTCAAGTACGCGGAACTTCTGTCGCTCGGTCATATTTTGAGTGTAAACCTCTTTAGACAAGATGTCTTGCGGTGAAAATTCGGGATAAATGCGCCCATAAAATACGGCTATATCTGTGTGAATCTTTCGGGTACGCTTTCGATATGTCTAGGTGGAGCGCGCCATGATGAGCGCCGCTGGCGATGCCGAGTTCACCGAGTGGTTAGAAGACCGTAAGGTGGCGCTACTTACCGCTGCCAGACGAATCTGTTTCGACAATCAAAATGCCGAAGACGTATTCCAAGAAGCTATGGTTGACGTCTATCGGCGATGGGGAAAAGTTCGCAATCACCCAAATCTCGATGGCTATGCAATCAAAGTTATGGTCAGCAAACATGCAGATTTGCGCCGGAAATGGGCGCGACGACAAATCGAAAAAGAGCGAACTCTGGAATACGCGGAAGCGATAGCCCCAGTAGTGAATCTGTCTGAAGGTTGGGCGGAGGGCGTTGCGCTCAATATGGCGTTACAGGAACTTAGTGCCGGTCAGCGTTCGGTATTAGTGCTCACCTACCTCTATTCGATGCCAATTCATGAAGTTGCTGAGACATTGGGCATTCCCAAAGGTACGGTTGCATCGCAGCTGGCACGAGGACGAGATATGGTTGCGCGCTATATGAATTCAATGCCGGAGATTGCGCAATCCCGCGCGAATCGAGAACTCGAATCTGGCGATATAGAAGATGCAGAAATCGTGGAAGGAGATGAGGCATGAGTGGTCTAGATTCACAGATCAAAATTGGATTTGAAGCGCTGGGTGCCAATGAAAACTTCCGCCGGGGTTTAGCTGATGCGATTATCAACGAGGCAAAGCGCCGCCGCCGTCAGAAAATTAAGTGGAGCGTGGCGGCAGTTCTCGTTCTAACCCTTCTTGTTGGTGTGGGGTACTCCTTCCGCAATTCACAGATTGTCTTCGGCGCACCGCCAACCAATTCATCATCGCCAACCACGGCCAACCTTCCAACGGCTGGGGGGAGTGGGATTACGGCTCTGCCCTTTATGGCCGATCTCACGATGTCAGGTAAATCAGGTCACAACCAAGCCCATTGGAATCTCCAACTAGACCCCGGGAATGTTGTGGAGTTTGTCTCGGATTTCCGAGAGGTATCGCCTCAAGATGTGGCCCGATTGAGCATCTATTACTTGCCTTCTTCTGGTCAAGCTCAAGTGGTTGAGAGCTTCCCAATTTCATCCGGCACCTCTATTCAAGAGTTCGGCAAAATCTCCAATAGCGGCAATTACCGAGTGGAGCTGACGGTAACTAGTGCCAATTACTCTGGCCGAGTCAGATTTATTGCCATCCGAGCAAAATAATTGATCTCGAGGGATAAATTTCTCGATAATCCACGGTAGACCCAGTGAATGCACTTTTCACTACCGGGGGTCCCAATGCGCAAGATCGTGGCAGCACTTCTCTTTTCCTTGGCTATTTCAGCCCTTTCGGTGCCCACGGCGGCTCAGGCAGCGAGTATTTCAGATTCCAATCTCGGGACCATGAGCGTCTTGCAGGGAAGCGTCATCACTTTTGCTGGAGTAGTGACTCCAGCTCATCCTGGTGACACCATCACCATAACGGTCTACCGAGAAGTAAATAGTGGAATTGGTGACTCTGGAACGGCGCTCGATGAGACGACAACCCTTACTGATTCTTCCAGTGCATACACCCTTGATTACCCGGTAAATAATCTAGGCGTCTATCGATTTGAAATACGTGCGGATGACAGTTCATCAAATGCCAACATTCTTGTCTGGGTCTTCGGCGCCGCAGCAAATATTGCCGAAACTGTTACCAGCCAAGTTAATTGGAATTCACCAGGAACAATTCAAGCTCACCTCACTAACTTCGTCGATGGAACTCCATTAGTTGGAGAGAGCCTTACTGTTCAAAACTTAGATGAAAATGGCTCACCCATTACGGTGGGAACATATCTAACGGACGCCTCGGGAAATATTTCGATCCAAGAGACGCCATCGAGCACAGTCGCAATCCGAATTGCCTATCTGGGTTCTAATCACTTGGCCGGGAACTTTTCGTATGCACCCGCCTACTCTTCAATCGAGACGTTGACTGTGGTTCCTACATACACCTCAAATCCCTGGACAACGCCACCGGATTCGGCCACTGCCGTAGATACGGCGACAGCAAATGCCAGCAATACTTTCATTTCGGGATCGGTTCGAAATGTTGCATATGCATCTCTACTCACGCGATATGCCGCCAATTTCGCCTCACCTGGCACTCTCAACTGGACCAGCGATCCAGGGATATCTCTCACCTTGCAACGACAGATCGTTAAAGAAATTCGCAGCGGCATGATTTTCTGGGGGTCAGAACTCCTACCATCAAGTTCCTGGGTAGCTCTTCTGCCCAATGACACTTCCCGAGATCTCTACTGCCAATTCAAAGATGCAACCCATGTAATTAACGATTACCAGCTGATTAATTGCCTGACAACTGCCTACACCATAGAACTCCCAGGGGTGGATTTCGTTACCTCCGATCCGGGGACACTTCGCGCAACAGCAGGTACAGCAGGACAAAGTTCTAACATTCTGCTTTCGCAGGGCGATTTAGCACCAAACAATCAAGTTCGATTTATTCCTACTGGCGAACTCCATCACCAAGTATCAATCGGAATAGGCATTAACCCCACACCAAATCTCTTTAACGACGGGACTGGCGTTTACTTTGGCAGTGCAATTGCTAATTTCTCAGACGCAGGCATCCTTGATCAGAGCATGAACGTCTCATCCGCCTTTAGCAGTGCTGACTCCATCAGCGTGGCGGCTGCGTTAATTGATCCGCAACCAACATGCAATGGGGCGTGCACAGGGGACACTTATACTGCCTGGGTAAATGCCGATCTTAAGTGGCTAAATACCCAATACATGGTTGGCGGTTATGTCACAGAACTTCTCATCGCCAAGTATGGAATAAATACTTACATCGACTTCATGAAAGCATTCACGGCAGCTGCTGGCACCGGCCAGGACCCTGTTGTCTTCCTCAAGGCAAAATTCTTGGAGAAGTTTGGCGTCACTTGGGATAGCTTTGTTCCATTCGCCGATCAATATATGAAGGACTCGTTTGCAAATGCAGCTACGCCGCTAACTAAATATCAGGCACAGCAGCAACAACAGCAACAACAGCAACAACAGCAACAACAGCAACAACAGCAACAACAGCAACAACAGCAACAAGTTGTGACGCCACCACCTGCCCCTGCACCCGCACCAGCACCGGCGGCAACCCCTACACCTTCGCCAAGCGCCACTCCTTCACCATCGGCAACTCCAACTCCAAGCGCTACGCCCACATCTTCAGCATCTCCAACGCCAGCACCCTCACCAAGTGCTTCGCCAACGCCTGCTGCTTCACCAACATCGGCTCCCAAGCCGGTTGCTAAAGCAACGGCACAGCCGAAATCAACTGCGAAACCAAAAGTTGCCCCTAAGCCAACTGCCAAAGCGGGAACAACAGTTACGAAAGCAGCTCCTACTTCCAAACCAAGCACTGCTGCTAAGCCAGTTATTAAGGCAAGTGCCACACCTACCAGCATTACTTGTGTCGAGGGTAGCGTGACTAAGAAAGTGACAGGAGTTAAGCCCACCTGCCCATCGGGCTATAAGAAGAAGTAATCAGACCGTGATGCTAATGGTGTGCCAACCTTGGGCGCCATCAGGAAGTGAATCTTTCACGGTCGAAGTTTGGACGGTGCCGCTTTTATTGATGGCTCGGGCGATGATCTGATGATCGCCCGTCGTGGCGTTCCACTTCAACCACCATTGGCGCCAGGCGAGCGCAGCTGCGCCTCGAGTGCGCTTTCATGGAAAACTCTCCCCGCAAGATTCCTGGAAATTTGC
>CAIUHB010000158.1 GCA_903898855.1 uncultured Actinomycetes bacterium
CGCTGCAACCCACGCGGTCTTCTCTGGTCCAGCGGTCGAGCGCCTCAAGAATTCGCGTGCAGTAGAAGTTGTTGTTACAGACTCACTTCCACTTACCGATGAACAAAAGTTCGATAAGTTAACGGTTATTTCAATTGCACCACTTCTAGCGCGTGCGATTCGGGAAGTCTTCGAAGATGGTTCAGTTACCAGCCTCTTCGATGGCCATAGCTAATAGATTCGCAGCGATAAGTTTCCGCTTCTCGATTCTTGTCGTTGCCCTTCTCGCAACCTCAATAGTCAACTTTGATCAAGCTCATGGAGCAGTCACGACAGGTGCTCAAGTCATCTGTGATGCATCGGTGGCCTCTAACTTAACTTCATCGACATGCACTAATACTGGAGCAGGCGGTGGAACGATCTCTCTTGTTGGCTCACCCGTAAGAACGTCACGTGGTCAAGGAAGTCTTGGATTTAACCTCACTTCATTGAGTCAAAATCAATATGGAAATGGAACTTTAGGAAGCACGGCCTCTGTTGATTCGATTACTGTAGAGATGTTTTTGTATTTATCCTCAAATGGAAATGTTTATAACTCCTCTGGTTCGATGTTATTTCAATTTGCAACTAGCACAGCGGCATACAACATCTATCACTATCAGCACTTCCTAGGTTTTAATACGTTCAACAATGAAGTATATGGAATAGATGCAACCTCATACGAAGATCAATGGCACCACTATGTCTTTGTCGCAAGCAAGAGTTCAATAGATTCTAGCCAAGCAATTTATATTGATGGGGTAAAGCAGAGTTTGTCATTTGTATTTGGAAGCTCATCTTCATCCTCCGCTAAAGTCTTTGACGGACTTGGAAATTTTCGGTTAATGAACCACGGTTATTCTGCCAACACTTGGAATGCTAAAGGCGAACTCGGATTACTGCGCATATACAAGCGTGGATTAACTGCCGCGGAAGTATCGAGTAATTTTGAAGCAGAGGCGTGGAGAATGAATACCGCGACCAGTTTTTCTTCGCTTACTCTTTCTAATTCACCGAAGAAAGGCTTAACCACAACTCTCACAGCAACAGTTTCTAATCCTGGGAAAGTTCGATTTTTTGCTTCTGGAAAGAGAATTCCTAAATGTATTTCGGTGAGTACGGCCGGATCTGGGCCGTACACGGCTACCTGTTCGTGGATTCCACCTTCATCGGGGAGCATCACAATTTCGGCAACCTTTTCTCCAACGGATAACAGCTTGACCGGTTCTCAATCTCAGCCACTTCCGATCACTGCCGGAAGGCGTGTAAGTATCCGCTGAAGCCCGGATTTGGTGGATTGACCCTCGCCCACATAAACTCCAACCATTCTGGCGAGGGTTTCGAACGAAACCGTTATCGACGGCAAGGACAACAACTCCTGTCAGACTCAATTAATTATGAGACGACAGGAGTTTTTTTATGGCAGAAGTATCAATCAACGGCACATCACGTACCGAATTCGGTAAGGGTGCATCACGTCGCGCACGTCGCGATGGTCAGGTTCCAGCAGTGATCTACGGTCACGGTGCGCAGCCAGTACACATCACA
>CAIUHB010000159.1 GCA_903898855.1 uncultured Actinomycetes bacterium
GCCGAACCAGCGGTATGACCTGGCGCATGGTGGGCAGCTAAATCAAAACCAGCGATATTAATAGTGAAGCTATCGTCGAAAGCAATTAATTTCTCGGGATCTGAAAATTTCGGTGATCCAATTTCACCTAACAAGGAGTCGATTGGTCCACCAGGTAACAAGATTTTAAATGGGTCGCCAATCAGCTTGCTATCAGCTCGATGAATATAAGCCGGAATGTCATAACCCTTACATAATGGGGTCACAGAAAAGGTGTGGTCTAGGTGCCCATGGGTGACAATTGTGGCAATGGGTTTGAGATTATGAGCGTTGAGCCGTTCCTTAATGGCAGGCACTAAATCAGGCTTTGCCATCCCTGGATCGACGATAAAGCACTCGGAGTTCTTAGATGGGGCAAAAATCCAGCAGTTGGTCGCAAAATATGGCGCGGCGATTACTTCAAGTATCACCCGTTGCCCCCATTCTGCGCTCAGCTCATGCGGAGCGGCCTCAACCGATTTCGACCAACCTGCAGGGCTCAGGGTACCTTTATCCCCTCGGAGTTACCGAGAAAGTACGTGCAATCCCATAACGAGTTCGCCACAGTGGCGAATGACGCGCAACGAAGGAGCAATTATGGAAGCCACACCGAATCCCACCCCTGCTACATCTGAGATTTCAGCTGCCTCTGCTCTCGTTGGAGATCCATCTCAATTTGGTCGCGTCGCCGAAGATGGAACCGTTTATGTACGCACACCAGCTGGCGAGAGAGCCGTTGGCTCATACCCAGGCAAGAGCGCAGAAGAGGCACTCGCCTATTTTGTCCGCAAATTTGAATCACTCGCATCCGAAGTAGCTCTGCTCGCATCACGTATCAAGAACGGCGCACTAGTCCCATCTGATGCGCACGAGGCTGTAAATAAGCTTCGCGAACAAGTCAAAAATCTCAATGGCGTCGGTGACCTTGCTCTGCTAGCCGCATCAGTAGAACAACTCCCATCACTTATTGAAGATCATCGCGCTGCATATCAAGAGCGTAAAGATTTAGAGGCAGCTGTACGCGAGGCCAAGAAGGCCGCCACGCTCCTTGAGAAAGAGAAATTGGTAGCAGAGGCGGAATCTCTTGCCGACTCTGAAAATTGGAAGGTCACTAGCGAACGGCTAAAAGTATTGCTGGAAGAGTGGAAGGCCGCGCCACGTTTAGATAAGACCACCGACACCGAATTGTGGAAGCGCTTTTCATCCTCACGTAATAAATTCGATAAGCGCCGTCGCACTCACTTTGCCTCCCTCGAGAGCGTGAACGCTGATGTGGCCGCCAAGAAGGAAGCACTTGTTGTCGAAGCCGAGAAGTTAGCAACCAGTAAAGAGTGGCTCACCACAGCTCGTCGCTACAAAGAGCTAATGGATGCTTGGAAAGCCTCTGGTCGCGGCAAGCAGAGCGTAGACGCCAAACTTTGGGCTCGCTTCAAGGCTGCACAGGATCAGTTCTTTGCAGCTAAGAATGAAGATATGGGTAAGCGGTCAGAGACCATGGCGGCAAATCTCATCAAGCGCGAAGAGCTCATCACAAAGATTGAAGCGATCTTGCCAATTGCTGATCTAGCCACTGCCAAGAAGAACTTCCGTGCACTCATGGAGCAATGGCAGAAGATTGGTATGACTGAGCGCAGCAAGCGCGCAGCCCTTGATGCTCGCGTTGATAAAGTTGAAGCAGAGATTCGCGCACTAAATGAGGAACACTCACGCCGTACGGATCCAACAGCTATTGCACGCGCTAACGATGTCGTTCAAGGCTTGAAGGATGCGATAGCAGGTTATGAAGCAGCTGAAGCCAAGGCCGAAGCTGCCGGAGATTCTAAGAAGGCACAGGTTGCTCGCGAAGCTGCTGCTGCCCGTAAAGCATGGCTCGATGAAGCTGAAAAAGGTTTGGCCGACTTTAAAGCTTAATTATTAGTGGTGCGGTAGACGTCGTAGACACCCTCAACCTGCCGCACTGCAGCCAATACTGCATCTAAATGTGTCGCATCTGCCATTTCAAAGGTAAAGCGCGAGAAGGCTGTTCGATCCTTTGCGGTACTTACGGCCGCATTTAAAATATTTACATGTTGATCCGATAACGCTTTGGTTAAATCTGAGAGCAATCGAGAACGGTCCAAAGCTTCTACTTGAATATTTACGAGGAATAAGGTCTTGGCGCTGAGGTTCCACTTGACCTTAGTTAAGCGTTCCCCTTGGTTCTCCTTGAGATCCGAGAGGTTTATGCAATCAGTCCGGTGGACTGACACACCGCTCCCCTTCGTGATGAAACCAATAATTTCATCGCCAGGAACAGGAGTGCAACAACGAGCTAGTTTCACTAGGACATCGCCCACGCCCTCAACTTCTACCCCAGAAGTAGTGCGGATTGGTTGGTTAAAGTGAGCATGCGTAATCGCACTCTCTAACTCACTTTCAGCGTGAACTTCTTCGCTGCCCATAGCCGCAACGAGCTTCTCGACAACCGCCTGCGGAGAGATGTGGCCGTTACCGATTGCGGCATATAGCGCGTCAATATCTGGGTAATGCAAATCATGGGCCAGCTCTAAAATCGCCTGGCCAGCAAAAATCTTGGTTAGCGGTAATCCAACCTTGCGCATCTGCCGCGCTAAGGATTCACGCCCAGCATCAACTGCCTCTTCTTTCCGCTCCTTTGTGAACCACGATTTGATTTTGGAACGAGCTCTAGGAGATTGAACAAAGTTGAGCCAGTCCCGACTAGGACCAGCGGTTGCGCTCTTATTGGTCAGAACTTCAACTACATCACCATTGACCAAGGCCGATTCCAACGGAACAAGTTTTCCATTTACCTTTGCCCCGACGCACTTGTTTCCGACTTCGGTATGAACTGAATAGGCGAAGTCAACTGGAGTGGATCCTGCAGGAAGCGCAACTACTGTCCCTTTAGGTGTAAAGACAAACACTTCTGGTGTGCGCAAGTCGTAGCGAAGGGTATCGAGGAAATCCCCTACATCACTAGTTTCTTCTTGCCACTCATGTAATTGACGCAGCCAAGCCATATCAGGACCAGCACTTCGCTGATCACTGGTTGGAGCAATTTTATATTTCCAGTGTGCTGCAATTCCGTACTCAGCTCGCGCATGCATATCGAAGGTGCGAATTTGTATCTCAACTGCCTTACCCGTCGGTCCAATTACAGTTGTGTGCAATGACTGATAGAGATTGAATTTTGGCATTGCTATGTAATCCTTGAAGCGACCTGGCACTGGACTCCAGCGCGCGTGAATCGCTCCAAGTACCGCGTAACAATCTCTAACATCATCTACGAGTACGCGTACTCCAACTAGGTCGTAAATTTCACCAAATTCGCGTCCTCGCACCACCATCTTTTGATAGACGCTATACAAATGCTTTTGTCGACCGGATACCTTGGCCGAGATTTTCTCTTCCGCAAGGTCAGCTTCAATGGCCGTAATAACTTCTTCGGTAAATTTGGCGCGAAGCGGAGATCGTTCAGTTACCAGGCGCTCGATCTCTTCATACTTCTTTGGCTCGAGTGTGCGAAAGGAGAGATCCTCAAGCTCCCACTTAATGGCGCTCATTCCAAGTCGATGAGCAAGTGGGGCGTATATATCTAAAGTTTCGCGAGCCTTTCGAGCGGCAGATTCGGGTGAGACAAAGGACCAGGTTTGAGCATTGTGCAATCGGTCAGCGAGTTTGATGACGAGCACTCGAATATCTCGAGACATCGCAATAACCATCTTGCGAAGAGTCTCTGCCTCCGCGCTGGGACCGTAGGTCAACTTATCGAGTTTGGTAACACCATCTACTAGTTGGGCGACTTCGCTGCCAAAATCACTCTTCAATTGCTCCAGCGAATAGTCAGTATCTTCAACTGTGTCGTGAAGTAAGGCAGCGATGAGCGTGGATTCATCTAACCCAATATCAGCGAGAATCTCGGCAACGGCAACTGGATGAGTTATGTATGGCTCACCTGATTTGCGGA
>CAIUHB010000160.1 GCA_903898855.1 uncultured Actinomycetes bacterium
CGCACGACGTTCGTCATCGAGCTCAGTGATATGAGCCTTCACGACATCTCCTATGGAGACAATCGAAAGTAAATCACCTTTATCGTCCACGACTGGAATGTGACGTATGCGACGCTCTGTCATGAGCGTCATAAGTTCGGCGACGGTTGCATCAGAAGTACAGGTAACGACATCCACGGTCATCAAATCTCGCACATGCATACGGACTAGTTGATCTAATTTACCTGGCATGGCTCGAACTACGTCTCGCTCGGAGACGATTCCATCAATTTTTCGACCATCAGTTGATACAACGAGTGCTCCAACATGATGGGTGTTTAAGGAATTAACTAAATCGTGTACAGATGCACTCGGAGAAATTACGGCAACTTTCTTGCCAGCGATAAGAGGAATGATCTTCATTGGCCACCCTTCCCTAAGGATTGAACTGGCTTCATACTCCTCTTTTAGCCGGCCGCAATCAAGAGTCGAGGCGGCTAGACTTCCAGATATGAAGCGAAAAGCTCTGGTATCGACTCTTCTGGTTTCACTCCTGCTCCTTGCCGGATGCGCCGTAAATACCCCGGACGCCAGGCCCGACGACTCCAGAATTAGAGACACCATAAATTTGCTGATGGAGGATATGGCCGCACATCATCCGGATTTGGTCAGTTGGAAGCAAGATGTCGTAAAGAAACAGATTGCGAGAAAGTTGCCGGTCGGCAAAGCAACTGAAGCAGGTTGGACCTTAACATGGCCGAACTTTGCTGCCGGAGAACTTCCACAAGTAGTACTTCCTTGGTCGATGATCGGCCAATACCCAAATCATTACGCCCTAGATACCGAAAACTATTCCGGCGGAACTCTGGTTAAGCAATCCGTTGCGACTCAAATTCAAGATGCCCAACTCAAAGGCGATACATATCTGGCAGCCATTGTTCATATCCGCCAATCGATAAAGGATCCAAACTGGATTATTTTTACCAGCGTTCCTTATCTTCCGATCACAGACATCGCATATGGATGGGCGCATCAGGTAGATAGGAAATGGAACATCTCTGATTTCGGAACTGCATTAGTTGGTTGCGGAAAGGTGCCTTCCCAAGTTCAAGCTGAATTTGGAATGAGCTGTCCTTAAACCTCAATAAATTTTGCTGGATCCTTGGCAAATTCTTCTTTACAGCCTGGCATGCAGAAGTAATAACTCTGGCCTTTGAATTCATATGATGCTGGCGCATCGGCGATGCGTACCTGCATTCCACAGACATAATCTTTGGCAAATTCCTCGCTCACTTCACCTTTAGCGAGATAGATCCAAGCCAACACTCCTGCAATTGCCAATGCAACCAGATTGAGGATGGTGGTCCTGTTCAGACCAATATGAGTACTCCCCATCGCCATCACTTCGCGGGAGGGCGAGATTGAAATCATTCTAAAGATTACTTCGGTAACCAGGCCGGAGAGGCTCATGACCAACCAGAAAGTAAAGACCAGCCGGATGGTGATAGCTCTTCCGTAATACTTGAAATAAATCATCACCAGTGGAAGCGAAAGTAAATCGGCAAAGATAAAGGAGATAGTTCCGCCAAAGGAGATGCCGCTATGCCAGAGCGCTGCCGCAAGTGGAACATTGCCAACGGAGCAGACAAAACTGATGAAGGCGATAAAGGGGCCGATAATTGCATTCTCGATCGTCGACCACACTCCATGACCACTGAGAAAGAGAGCGCGCCACCAGGAAGTTGGCACCAGCGCAGAAACCAATCCGGCAATGAGAAAACCAAGAATTAGTTCTACCCGCATCATGGTGAAGTCGCCGACGGTGTATCCGGCCGCGCTCTTCCAACTGCTTCGCTTCTTAATTTTCTGGCGCCAGGAGAGTGATGTGATATCGGTGGCCATATCTAGATAGCGCACTCCCCGAGCTTTACTCGCTAAGCCTGCCGGAATGATTCGAGGGAGTATGGCCCAGAGCAAAAGAATCATTACTGCGCCACCGATAAATTCGGCCAAGGCAAATTGCCAACCGATAAGAATCCAGAGCACGATGCCGAGTTCTATGACTAAGTTGGTGCTGGCAAACATGAAGATCATGGAAGCGGTGAAATCTGCGCCCTTAGTAAAAATACTTTTCGCAAGCGCGCTAGCTGCATAGGAACATGAAGAGCTCACCGCTCCAAAGAAGGAGGCTTTGGCAACAGCTCGCGGCTTATGCGAGCCTAATATATTTTTCATTTGTGCTCGGGTGACAACTGCTTGGATTACGCCAGAGAGAGCAAAGCCAAATACCAGCGCCCAGAAGGTGTCAAAGAACATCCACCAGCCTTCTGAA